>DQOT01000004.1 GCA_015658495.1 Fidelibacterota bacterium
CATCCAGTGAGGATAAGAATCCGGATGATTCTGAAACCATTCATCGGTCTTTATTTGCAATTCACTGCCCTGGTTGCCGGCATGCAACAACCCGATCATAGTGAAAAGTCCTATTAACGAAAGAAACTTCCTCATGGTTTTACCCGGTTTAACCTAAAATCAGGAGGGCACAGGTTTTAACCTGTGCCCTCTGTCTTCTCGCCTGAGAATTCTATTTCATCAGAACCATTTTCTTGAAGGCATGGAAATTCTTAGCGGTTATTGAATAGATATAGATTCCGCTTGCCATCGGTTCACCGAATTGATCTTTACCATTCCACATTACCTGGTGATACCCCGCTGGTTTCACCTTCGACACGATGTCAGTTACCTGCTGCCCCACAAGATTATACACTCTGATTGTTACAAATGATTCTTCCGGCAATTCGTAATTAATCGTCGTGACTGGATTGAACGGATTGGGATAGTTCTGTGACAACACAAATGTTTTCGGCAGTTCAGCTGCCCTCTTCAGCATAAAAGAATCAACAGTTCCGTCAAGCTCGATATGTCCGATGTCCTTCAGCTCATATTCCTGACCCGTGCTCTGGTCAACCAAAACCCATTGCATTTTCTCCCCGGCATCAACATTTATCTGGTAATCAATCTGAAGAATCTCACGGTTACTAATCACTTCAACAAGTCCACCCTCTTCAGCATATTTCATATTATTTTCAAATCTGACATCAGCTGATCCTACCGGTGGTTTTGGAGGTAGACTGTAACTCAGCTGTCTCTCTTCCGGAATATCAATCCCAAAATAAAGAATTGTACCATTGATCGTGATTTGGTTCGCATACTTCATGGTATTGTCAACAACAACCTTAGCATTATCATCAGGCCCGGACATAATAATCTCACCGGCGGCATTGGCACGTATCCAGTAGCCATAACCTGGCTCAATTGACGGTGAGTTAAAATAGCCATTCTCTCCGAATCCATAGAGTGTATTTGGTATTACAATATCCAGCGGATCAACCCAACCTCCATTAGGCAACGAGCATCCTGAGATCATATTCCACCCCTCATTAAGAGAAATTGTAACCGATGCTAAAACTTCTCCATAAATCTCTGATGTGCCCGCTTCCCAAAACCGAAGCCAGTAACCATTTCCGATGGACAGCTCTGAATTGAGTCCATAACCATTTTCATCAAAAGAATAGAGCGTGTTTTCTATAGAACCGGGGAAAACTGCCTGGCAGTCGGCATTCTCAACAATGAGTGGTAGACCAACTATATTCCAATCATAAAGATTGTCAACATTCATTGTAATGTTCAGTGCTTCAACTGTGAGGGTTACCGGTACTGTAATCAGTCCAACATTGGAATTAATGTCAATATCACAAGTGTACATTGAACCCTCTTCCAGATCAGCTGTATCAAATGTAATCTCAATTTCATCGGTATCCCCGCCTAATATACTTCCGTTACTTTGACTCAGACTTATCCATGAAATGGGGTCAGGAGTATTAATTTCAAAGGTTGTAGTTCCCTCTGAACCGTTCGCAAGAGTGTAATGTAAATATTCAGTTCCACCTGTGCCAGTCACAGTGAGATAATTACCGTTCCAACCATCACCAAACGAATCTTCTGCATAGACTGTATATATGCCACTATCCAATGAAGCATCTCCATTAAATGGCGCACCGCCAGAAGCAACCTCATCTCCATTGGGAGCAACTATCCTCCATGAAACTTCATATTGATAGTTTCCCCCGTCACATACAATTGTGACATCAGTAGCCCTCAAATCGGGAGCATAATCAGGATGAATCATAGAAGTAACTTCGGCTGCTTCTATCTCCAATCCAGCAGCAATTCTTCTCTTTTTCTCTATATCTTGGTCAGTTTCAAGAGCTAATTGTTCTTCCATATTGAGGCTTCCATCATCAGGGTTATTCCTTCCTGGCGTGGTTTCAATAAGGTTTATGCTGTAATCAACCGAACCTCCTCCAACATTTAATATGGATAATATTTCCGTTAACGTTTGATCTATAGGAACAGACACATCAAATGAGATGGGATTAACATCCATTTGGGGTGGTGTTGGCAGATTGGATGGAGGGAAAATAATATAATCAACCCAAGCACAATCACTGCCATTTGAGACTGATCCATCTTTGTCATACTCCCAAGCAAAAGTCCGATTTCCAGCGTTTACATAGAAAGAAGCTTGTGACCAATCCAGATCACCAGCCCATTCCCCTTGCTGCGATCCATCAATGTAAAACTTCAAATAATCATAGTTGTCCTCTGATGAAATTTTATAGTAAAAAGATATCTCATCACTGGCAAAGACATCCAAAGTGACTGACATAACGGAAGTCTGGTTATGTGAGATAGCACCAGATTTTGCAGCATAATTGCCTTCGTAAGCATCTTCAGCAATCATCCACTCCGCATTTCCATTAAACTCCCAGGGATATTGGACAAAATCACCAGATTCAAAATCCTCCAGACAAATTCCAATCGTGAGAGAAAACTGATCAGAAACGGAATAGTTATTATCAGCGCTGATCTCTATTATAAAATCTGCTACTAGACCAATATTTGCCCAATCAGCAACTGTTACATTAAAAGTAATCGTACCACTGGAATTAGCCGGTATAACCGATAGCTCATCAGTTCAATCATTAACGATGATAAAACCATCATCATTGGGATAATTAAGAATAGCCGCCACATTGCTTATAGCAGCACCGCCGTCGTTAACCAGTGTAACAATCAGATCTGCAGTATCACCCGGGTCAAGTTGACCATTTTCATCATCCACAGCCACTGTACCAACTGAAACCATCGGAGCGTACGCAATTAGGGAAATGGTAGATTCCCAGGTTTCACTGCCAGCATTTATAACACATAATAAATCAAAATTATGATCATCAGGAACATCAATCGATACATCAAAGGACATTCCGCCCACATCCACTGTTTCATCTGGGCCAATATAACTGATGGTTCCAAGGCCGTTTGTAATGGATATATAGGAATCATTAGAAGTAATGGTGACCGTAACATCCGAAGCATCTTCATTGCCCACATTTTCAAGAGCGAGAGTCAGCTCCACCGATTCACCAAATTCAATTATTTCATCTAAACCAGAATTTACAGAAACATTATCGATGACCAGATAGGGACCATCCGGTGATAAAACCATAATAGTTGATTCATATGGGAAATAGTTAAAACCAGTGATCACCAGATCAAGTTCCCCTGGTACATCGCCTGCGTCCCCAAGATCCAAAATGGCTGTACCTGATTCATCGGTATAACCGGAAGCAAGCAGTTCACCACTGAGGGAAAGGGCAACCAAATCACCCTCTGTTCCAGTATAGACTGAAAACGTATTAGCACCCAAAATAATTACATCCTCGAATTCGGCATCGATAATTGTAGGAGGTGCAGTCCTAATTGGAATGGATGGATCTCCAAACATGGTCCAATATTTTGTTTCATTTATACCCGATGATCCCTGAGCATCATTCATATACATACACCCATTGGTTGCGATACCGCCAATGGTTCTGGTTAAATTTTCATTATAACTCTCAGTTAAAATAAGCATCATTCCATATTGCCCATGCATAGGTGGCTCCCAGCTTTGACTTATGGTAGAACCATAATGACCGATAGACCCGGTAGGTTCTCCATTATGGGTCGCCCTTTGCCAGGCTTCGCAAAAACATTCATTAGTACTTTGAAATTCACCAACATTACATCCTACCGTTATAACAAACGGCAATAAATTGTCATTTTCAAGTGAATTTATTTGGGAAGTATTAAGAGAAGCACCATTTCCCCAACTGTTTATTGATCCATGTCCCGTATAATTGATTAAGCTTACCCCGTTGTTAATGGCTGTAATACCCTGCTGATCAGTTCCACTGGGATCATAAATGCCTTCGTAACTGTCATAGGTAAATGGTGAGAGTACTGTTTCCCACAAGAAATCGTTGAACTCATCATCATCATATCCGCCAAAGCCAGGCCCCTGGTTGGAAGCGATTCCCAAAGCATCATCATACCATTCTGTAAATCCTGATTGAGGAAATCGTTCATATTCAATGCTTCGTTCTACCTGGGTAGATATTTGGGGAGAGTTGCTTCCGGAAAATCTTCCAACAATGACTTCCGCATAGGAATCATTCCCTAAAATAAAGCCATAGGTAGGATCAGAGGCGCTACCGCCCACTGAAGGGGACGGAATCTGTGCAATATCCCCCACAAGGAGTAAAAATGTTAATCCATTATCATTATAATAATCTGAAACAAAATTCTGGATTGAACTGGAATTTGATCCTATATCGCTCACATCGACCATTTCTGTTGGAATCCCTTTCTTGTTTTTCCAATCTACCAGCGGCTGCATTTCATCCATAAAAGAAGCATAGCTGATCACAAGCATATTCCCATGATCAACCAAATAAGTAAAGCGGGAGTCCTC
>DQOT01000305.1 GCA_015658495.1 Fidelibacterota bacterium
AGTCCCACATTTATGATCATGTCTACATATTCGATCTTGTCCTGAATGTATGCAGAAAATTCCTTCGGAGAGTTTAGGTAATAGGACCTGTTGGGATGAAAATGAGTGACCCAGGAAGGAATATTTTCTGATGATTGAAGAGGAACAGATAATTGAGGAATTGGATTTCCAGATAAATCAAACTTATCTCCCAAATTAGGTTTAACCGGTGTGAACGTCTGGTCATTTTCTGAAGAATCCATAAGAGCATAACTGTCCAGTTTAAGGCTGTGGAATTGATACTCAACACCGATTTTAATTAGATTGTATTTATTCAACTGACTGTTGAAATCAAATTTGACCTGCTTTGTTACTGTTTCTCTATAAAACCTGCTCATATCCAAACCCCATCGGGCGTATGCATGTAGGGGATAGTAATTCAACGGATCATAATCCGAATTAACTATGGTTTCTCCATATTTAAAATCAGACTGGTCATAGTACCACTCATCGTATTCGCCGCCTGAAACATCACATATATTATCTCCATCTTCATCATGAAAAACATCATCCTCATCACATTGACCGTTGGGATGATCTGGATTTTGTCCCATAAAAGCAAAATAAAATTCATCTGGTATCTGATACCTTGGGTCATCCACTGATTCAAAAACCTGATTTTTATAGGATTTCTTTGATTGGGAAATGTTCAAATCGTAGTAGGATGTTGAAGATATGGAATGGGAAAAATTTAGCCCGAGAATCTCTCCATCACTGAAGTGGGTATTTCTTCCTCCAAGTGTGAGACGTCTGTGATGATCATAGGATTGGTATTCATCATGGCTTAAAATATATTTTATCCGCAGTTTGACCTTAGGATTTAGTTTGAACGTTAATTTATTTTGAGATGACCATTTATCTACCCAGTTCATGGGTTTAGTCTCTGGTGTCAATGTAAGCTCAGGGTCATCCCAATCTAAATTGCCGTTCTGGTCCACATAAAACTCTCCATTGTCCCACTGGCCGTTGTTGTTTTCATCGTGATAGGGTTCTCCTATATCCCGGACACGATTATTATTTTCATCAATAAACAATGTATCTCCATACATGTTAAATGTATTCAATCCATTCAGCCATCCTGCTGATCGGTACAATCGTCCAGAGCTGTAAAAGGTTACCCTGTCGCCCAATAGAGGCCCGCTCAATGATCCAGCAATATTCACATCATTAAACGGCGAGTAGGTATCTAGGCCCCGAAAAATAGGATCAGAGGTCATATGGTCCCCGGAATAATAATTCAATGAGCTTTTAAATGTATTTCCTCCGTCTTTAGTTACCATGTTGATTACTCCACTCATTGCTTTACCATATTCAGCATTAAAATTCCCGCTGATGACCTGCAATTCCTGGATGTTATCGTTTTCCACTGTAACTGAAATCCCACCATCATAAACATCTGTCATGGATATCCCGTCAACCATATAAACTATCTCACTTCCCCTGCCACCACGAATGTGAATACCACCGCCTTCATCCTGTGTGATTCCGCCTTGTAGTTTAATAACATCACTCACTTCAGTAAGCGGCATCGTTTCCAGTACATCCGAAGTTACTCTGGCTTCCGAATTTGTTCTGTCAAATTGGATGACCCCACGGTCTGCTACCACTATAATTTCTTTACCTTCAACAACTTGGATATCCATAGAAAAATTCAGTCTGAATGTTTTGTCAACTGAAATGGGAATTTGTGTTACAGTTACAGACTGGTATCCAATCATCATGGCTTTCACTGAATATACACCGGGAGAAATATTTAAGATGGTAAATTCACCGGAAGGATTCGATGCGGTGCCCAGGTCTGTATTCAGGATGACGACATTACATCCAACCAGAGGCATATTATCATTCTTATTTTTTACAGTGCCGGTTAATTTTCCTGTGGTTCCTCCTAAAACCAGACCTGCTGCTACTATAATCATTGCAAGAGTCCTCATATGTGCATTCTCTTGTCAAGGATAAAGGTTTTCACCACGGTGCTGTCAATAGTGATGTCACTTTCTTTTCTCAGGTTATCAATGAAATCCTGAAATGCATTGAATCTTGAGGAGTGATCATCATGTTCAATATCGGAGTTCTTAATTCCATAAAATATATTTTGAATAGTATGCTGCTTTTTTAATTTATCA
>DQOT01000349.1 GCA_015658495.1 Fidelibacterota bacterium
AAAGGTGCTGTTCGTTACCGCCATTATAAAGAATTATTGGCCAATCCGGAAATTGATGCTGTGATCGTGGCTACGCCGGATCACTGGCATTCCCGGATTACAATCGATGCCGCCAAGGCAGGGAAGCATGTGTACTGCGAAAAGGGATTAACACGCACCTTCCAGCAAGCTCTGGATGTGTACGATACCATTAAAGAAACGGGTATGATCCTTCAACTGGGTCACCAGAACAGGCAGGTAGAAGCCAACGATAAAGCAAAACAGATCATTGATCAGGGATTGCTTGGGCCGATTAATCTTGTTGAATTGACCACCAATCGAAATTCGCCCTGGGGTGCCTGGGTATGGAATATCCACAAGGATGGAAATAATAAAACCATTGACTGGGATATGTTCCAGGAACCTTCACCCAACAAAATTCCTTTTGGAGAAGAAGCACTGAAACGATTTTTTCGCTGGCGCTGCTGGTATGATTATGGAACAGGTTTATCGGGTGATCTCTTTTCTCATGACTATGATGCATTGAACCAGATACTTGGAATGGGGATTCCCAAGTATGCGTCTTCATCCGGCGGAATTTATTTTTACAAAGATGGCCGTGATGTACCCGATGTATGGCATGTAACACTTGAGTATCCAGATAGAGATATGACTGTACTCTACAGCGCTACCTTGTCCAGCAATAATTCCCGGGGTAACCGGATTATGGGGCACGATGCAACCATGATGATGGGGGGTCAGTCTAATGTTGGCAGGGTAGGTGGTTTCATTGTTACGGCAGACTCAGCATCTACCCAATATAGAGAACGCCTGGAAAAAGGGGTTATCAATTCTAAGTATCCCATCTTTAGTTATTCTCCCGGTTCAAAACAGATCGATGGTGTCACATCCGCTACATCCCAGTATTTTGCGAATAAAGGACTCCTGTACACTTATAGAGAAGGAAAACGTGTAGATCCCACTCATCTGCATATTAAGGATTGGCTCGATGCGATCCGCAGTGGCACTCAGCCCAAGTGCAATGTAGATGTAGCTTTCCAGGAAGCGGTTACTTGTGCCATGGCAACAGAATCTTATCTGACAGGTCGCAGAGTGGAATGGGATCCCAAGAACCGCAGATTGATCTGATTATACAACCACGGATACGACAATGACAAAGAATTCACGCTTGGGCGCCATGATGTTCCTCCAATATGCGCTTTGGGGAGCATGGCTGCCAGTCACAGCCCGTTTCTTGTCAGCGCCTATTGCAGAGGGTGGACTGGGTTTTACCGGGCCACAGATTGGCATGATCCTTGGATTGGCAGGTTCTATTGGTGCCATTGCTGCACCTTTTATTGCGGGCCAATTAGCGGACAGGTATTTTAGCACGGAAAAATTCTTGGCTGTCCTCATGTTGGTTGGGGGCGTATTGAAATGGTATACGTCGATGCAAACCACCTATTCAGCGTGGTTGATTCTTTCTATTGCATACAGCATCGTGTATATGCCAACCATTGCATTGACGAATTCCATTACATTTTATCACATTGACGACCAAGAAAATGATTTTCCAAGAATTCGTGTTTGGGGAACTATAGGTTGGATTGCAGCCAGTTGGGCGTTTCCCATGATTTGGCTTCAAACCAATTTATCCATTCAATGGATGCCGCCATTCTTTGTTGGATTAGAAGTGCCGGACGTCACAAGTCGTTTGGCTGATGCATTGAAATTTTCCGGTATTATTTCAATATTTTTTGCTGCCTATTGTTTTATGTTACCTCATACACCACCTAAGGCAGATGCGGTGGAAAAACTGGCATTCAAAAAAGCATTTCAATTATTTAATAAACCATCATTCAAAATATTGGTTATTGCAAGTTTAGCCATCAGCATTGTACATCAGATATATTTTATTCAAGCGGGACCCTTTCTATCTCATATTGGATTGAAAGATAGTCAAATCGGACCGGCCATGACTATCGGTCAATTTGCTGAAATTATTACCATGATTTTCTTGGGATATTTTTTGAAAAATTTGGGATTTCGGAAAGTAATCACAATTGGAACAGTGGCTTATTTTGCACGATATGCCGTATTCGGCACAGAATCATTACCGGTTTGGCTCATTGTTGTGAGTCAAGCATTGCATGGTATTTGTTTTGCTTTCTTTTTTGCAGCTGCATTCATGTATGTGGACCGCATAACGGATAAAGATATTCGCCATTCTGCCCAAACTGTTTTTGGTATAATTATTTTAGGTGGTGGGCCCGTCATTGGCGGATGGCTCTCCGGATTCCTTCAGGAATATTACACAGCAAATGGTGTATTCAACTTTTCTAACTTTTGGTACACGATTGCAGGCTTGAGTATTTTAACCACATTATTTTTCTATTTGTTATTTAAGGATGAATTAAGCGAAGGAAATTCTGGATGAATGTAAATCGAATAGGGATAGGATTCATCGGCGGTGGATTCATCACCAAATTTCATATTCAATCCTTAGTCGGTGTTCGGGACTGTGATGTAATCGGCGTTATGTCCCGTACAAAAGAATCTGCAGAAGAATCTGCTGCCTTGGCTCGGACCTTAGGCGTGGGGGATGCAAAAGCTTTTGATTCAATTACAGATATGGTTGCAGACCCGAATATTAACGCATTGTGGATCTGTGCTCCGAACTTTACCCGGATCGAGATAATGGAAGAGATTGTTGCAGCCATTGAATCAGGGAAAGGGGAATTGATTGGGATCACCTGCGAAAAACCTTTGGGCCGAAATGTAAAAGAAGCAAAGAGAGTTTTGGAATTGACGCAACAGGTTGGACTTCTAGATGGTTATTTGGAAAACCAGGTTTTTGCCCCTTCTATCACCCGTGGAAAAGAGATCATTTGGGTTCGTGGCGCTGCAACAACCGGGCGACCTTATTTAGCTCGGGCGGCAGAAGAACATAGTGGTCCGCACATGCCCTGGTTCTGGGAAGGTGAACTCCAAGGTGGAGGCGTACTGAACGATATGATGTGTCATTCTGTTGAAGAAGCGCGATTTATGCTTACAGCCCCCGGCGCCAAACGGGAATCACTCACACCTATCAGTGTCAATGCTTACGCATCCTGTTTGAAATGGCAACGGCCGGAATATGCAAAAATCCTCTCTGATAATAGCGATGGAAAAATCGATTATATAAATCGACCCTCGGAGGATTTCGCCCGTTCACTGATCGAATACAAGGATGAGGATGGTCAGAAATTGATAGTGGAAACAACTACATCCTGGTGCTTTGTGGGAGCAGGACTCCGGTTAAGTATGGAATTGATTGGTCCGGAATATTCCATGTTTGTCAATACCTTGGATTCAGACTTAAAGGTATTTTTCAGCCGAAAAGTTGCGGGCACAGAAGGAGAAGATCTGGTGGAGAAACAAAATGCCGAATCCGGTGAAATGCCCGTGGTCAGCAACGAAACAGATGCCTATGGCTACACAGCAGAAAACCGGCATATGGTCCAAAGTTTCCTAGCTGGGACACGTCCTGAAGAGAATTTCAGCGACGGTGTGGCTGTGACAGAATTATTGATGACAGCCTATATGAGCGCAGAACAGGATAAAACGATCCAATTTCCACCACCGGGATTAGATGATTTCGTTCCAGCTGTTGCCAAGGGCGAATGGAACCCAAAAAATAAATGAACCAATAATGAAAAAAATAATTTTTATCACCATACTTTGTATAATCACAGGATGCAAGAATCAAACTATAGATTGGATTACATTATTCGATGGCAAAACCGTTTCAGGGATGCGTGGCTATAAAATGGACAGGTTTCCCTGGGATGCTTGGACTATTGAAGATGGGAGTTTAAAAACGATTCCAGGTGGAAAAAGCGTTGATATTATTTCTATAGAAATCTATTCAGATTTCGAATTGGAACTTGAATGGAAATTGCCATCAGGAGGCAATAGCGGTATATTTTATTTTGCGACTGAAGAAGGGCATAGTATTTGGCAATCAGCACCTGAAATGCAAGTTCTGGATAATACGGCACATCATGACAGATTAAGATTGGTAACCTCCGCCGGATCCCTTTATGATCTTATTGCTCCTTCAGAAGATGTGGTTAAGCCAATTGGAGAATTTAACCAAGTGAAGATTATATCATGGAAAAACCATATTGAACATTGGTTAAACGGAAAAAAAATTCTTGAATATGAATATGACAGTCCCGCATTTAAAAAATTGATATTAAACAGCAAATTCAAGGATATGCCCAATTTTGCTAAAGCATCTTCTGGCCGCATTGGTTTACAGGGTGACCACGGCGAAGTATGGTACAGGAATATCAGGATTCGAAAATTAAAGTTGTGATCCTTGGACAGACGACTTTTCTTAAAATCAATTTCATATATGACCGGTGGATTAACTCTATCCGGATTATCCGCATTTAATAAAAATAAAATACCTTTTGAAATCTCCCTTGCAGAATGGTCTTTGCATAAGGCACTATTTTCGGGGGAATTGCATCATCTGGATTTTTGTAAAGTTGCAAAAACCGAATTCGACATTTCTGCTGTTGAATATGTAAATACCTTCTTTTTTGAAAAAGCAAAAGATAAATCCTATTTAAAAGAAATGAAAATAAGAGCAGATGATCACGGTGTTATCTCTCTTTTGATCATGTGTGATAGTGAAGGCAATCTGGGTGACCCTGACCCAATTGCTCGCACAAAAGCGGTGGAGAACCACTATAAGTGGGCCGAAGCAGCAAAAATTTTAGGATGTCATTCCATTAGAGTTAATGCCCGCAGTAGTGGCTCCTATGATGAACAATTGGAATTATCGGCAGATGGTTTGCGTCGTCTAACCGAATTTGGGGATACCATGGGTATTAATACGATTGTCGAGAATCATGGCGGCCTCTCTTCCAATGGTAAATGGCTTTCAGCAATCATGAAAAAAGTAGATCATCCCCGCCTAGGCACACTTCCTGACTTTGGTAATTTTAGAATTCAGGAAGATGAATGGTATGACCGTTATTTAGGGGTTCGGGAATTAATGCCCTTCGCAAAAGCCGTTAGTGCCAAAAGCCATGATTTTGATTCCCATGGCAATGAAATCAATACAGATTATTATAAAATGATTAAAATTGTGCTTAGCGCCGGATATGATGGATATATCGGCATCGAATATGAAGGAAATACATTGAATGAAATGGCAGGGATAAAGGCTACAAAAGATTTGCTGATCAGAGTCAGAGATTCGTTAAAATAAAATTGGAAATAGCTTGAAATATTTTAAAACATCAGACCTTGCCCGTCAGGCATCCTTGCAGGAAAAGTTGACTGAAAGTGCCAAAGCCATGGGTGGCAAAAACTATTTCCTTCATCTATTAGAAGCCATCCAAGAAGCACAGCCTCATCCAATCATTAACAAAAATTGTAAATTCCGATATGCACTTGGGTCGATTAAATGGTCAAAACCCATTTTCAAGGACAAGTTAACACGCCTGAAACACCTTATTAGAATCAGCAATGACGGTAATATTTATCCCAAAAAAGGGGCCAAAGGTTTTAAAGGCGACCTTAATCTTTTACGGACACTTAACCCCATCATCTTTAAAGCGCAGCCAAAAAATACAAAGGATGGTCCGGGGTTTATAGTCCAGCCTTTTGACATTATTGATGAATATACTACCCAAATTAATCCACTTTTTGGAGCAGTATTTTTCTCGCCTGTTTACCAAGTGAAAAAAATTATGAATGCGAAATAGCTTACCATGGACATTATCAAAAAAAATGATATTTCTGAAATTGTAGAGGGACTTGACCTTATACCCATGATCAAGGAAGGGTTTATCGCTTATTCTGAAGGCAGATCTGTCGTACCGCCTGTGGGTGAACTATCCTTCATGGAACCGCCGGGAGATGTCCATATTAAATATGGATATATTGCAGGAGCGAAATATTATGTGATCAAGATTGCATCGGGATTTTACGAGAATGAAAAGCTGGGGCTCCCAACAGGGGCTGGACTTATGCTACTCTTTGCCCAGGAAACAGGAGAAATTGTAGTATTACTCGCTGATGATGCCTATCTAACGGATGTACGGACTGCAGTAGCTGGAGCGATTTGCGCAGAGCAATTTTCGAATCCGGTTCAACGTATTGGTGTGATCGGGACAGGACTACAGGCAAGACTACAGGTTCAATATTTAAGACCCATTACTGAATGTCGAGATGTGATTGTTTGGGGGAGAAATATTGAAAAAATGGAAAAATATAAATCAGATATGGAAGATCTTGGTTTTGACGTAACCTTCGCTCAATCTCAGC
>DQOT01000185.1 GCA_015658495.1 Fidelibacterota bacterium
CGGAGATCACCGCTTTCATTTTGAAGCCCTTGGCTTCAGGTAAAAGTTGAAGTTTTGTTTCCTTTAGAATCTCGTTATCAGATAATCCTCCGTACTTATGATGACCATACGGATAGATATTTTCAACTTTCAGAATATCCCGCGCCGGCGTTCCTTTAATAAAAAGAAATTTCAGATCCAGCAATTCCTGGTTATTCCCTACAGTAACAAATCTTTCACCTTTCAGAAGCGGTGCATAATCCGTCATATCATAGGTCCATTCCCAACCATCATCACCACCCATGATTAGTCGTTTTCCATAAGGTGTAACAAAACTGCCAATGGAGAAAGTTTCTGTTGAATCTCCCCGGGGAACATCCACGAACGTATTCCAGATGTAGTCCCATTCTCCGCAGGGATATTTATCGCCGTTAGTGGCGGAATCACATTTCAATGTTTGCATCATAATGATCTTCGCCCAGGGTTCATTCGCATCAGGAAACTGGATGATCTGTTTATATTGGGCACCCCAGCCTTCCGGACTTGGTGTTTCCCAGGTGATGGGATGGACCACCAGCGTATCGCCATCCTGCAAGGATTGGGAAAATCCGATAGAAAGGAAAAGGATGAAAAAAGTCGTTTTTTGAAATTTCATGATCGTGATAATGGTAAAATCAAATTAGGTTCGCCCACCATTTTACAAGAAGAAATAAATAAATGCTAATCGATACTCATTGTCATCTTTTTTACAATGATCTGAAAAATGATCTACCCGGTGTTCTGGATCGTGCCCGTGAATTGGGTGTGAACCGATTCATTTGTGTGGCCACCAATATGGAAGATGCCAGGGAATGCCTTTTGCTGGGCGAAACTCACGATAACATTTTTGCCTCTGCAGGGGTTCATCCCCACGATGCGAAAGATGCACCGGAAGACTTTGTGGATCAAATCTATGATCTTATGACTTTTGATTCCATGGTTGCCGTGGGAGAAATGGGTTTGGATTACTTCAGGAATATTTCCGATCCTGAGATCCAAAAAGATGTATTTCAAACCCAAATGGGAATCGCACAGTATTTGAAAAAACCGGTCATATTTCATAACCGGGATGCGGATGAAGACATGATAAAAATATTAAAGGAATTCCCGGATGTTCAGGGTGTTGCACATTGTTTTTCCAGTAATCTGGAAACAGCAAATGCTTTTTTAGATTTGGGATATTACATTTCTTTTTCCGGGAATCTCACCTTCAAGAATAGTCATTTGCCGGAGGTAGCAAAGGAATTGCCATTGGACAGAATTTTAGTAGAAACCGATTCGCCGTATTTGAGTCCGGTACCCCACCGTGGAAAACCCAACGAACCGGGTCGGACGCGATTCGTGGCTGAAAAACTTGCCGAGATTCACAATGTTTCGTTGGAACTGATTGCAGAAAAAACATCAACCAATGCAACGGAGCTTTTTAGGCTTCCTAATTCGAGCCCTGAGCCTGTCGAAGGGTGAAGATATAAAAAAGATAAACGAAAAAAGTGAAAGGTAGAATTATGGAATTGAATAGTTATATGATTAATGGACTAGTAGAAATTGTGCTCCTGGTTATCGGAATATTAATTGCACTTCAAATCAATAGTTGGAATGAAGGCCGAAAAGAAAAACAATTAGAAAATCAATTATTTGAGGCAATTATTAACGATTTAGATCTGAAAAGAAAAGAGCTTGTTGCTGACCTTAACTTTGGAATGAAGATAGTTCAAGATTCTGATAAGATTATGCACACCTGGGATAATGAACGTCGAATTGATTCAACAAATATTAAAAATATTTTGGAAGTTATAGGAGATGATTCATGGTTTCATAATATAAACTCTCCCGCATATATCGGACTCTCAAATTCAGATTTATGGAAACTGTTACCTGTTAGCATCATAAATCAGATTGATGATATATATAGGGCAAATCTTCCTCGGATAAAAGTATTGTTCCAAAAGTCAGGTGAATATGCCACTTATTGTAAACTGAATTTTCTTGCGCCGAATAATTTATTAGACTTGGACAAAAGCTCTGAAGAAATTGTGGAATTGTTAAAAGGAAAGGAACAGGATTTTATTTCGTATTTAAGTTTATTCAGGAATGGGGTTTTTCGTCTGAATGAACGATTTGA
>DQOT01000200.1 GCA_015658495.1 Fidelibacterota bacterium
GAGAAATAACAGTTAAAGCCGGTCAAAAATGTACTGCAATTCGTAGAATAATTGTGCCTGAAAAATTGGTGGACGATGTTCAGTCAGCTTTGAGCCATCGCCTTTCGAAAACGGTCATTGGGGATCCCTCTGTTGAAGGAGTTCGCATGGGCTCTTTAGCTGGACGACCGCAGGTAGAGGAAGTTTCTGAAAAAGTAAATTTACTGGCTAAATCTCAAGAAATTGTTTTCGGAGATGTAAATGAATTTGAAGTTACCGGTGCCGATAAAAATAAGGGTGCCTTCATCTCGCCTATCCTGTTTTTAAATGACAGTCCATTTGAAAGACGGGACTGCCATAATATAGAAGCTTTTGGTCCCGTTTCAACCATTCTCCCCTATAAAAATTTGGATGAGGCCATAGAATTATCCCGAATGGGAAAAGGTTCTTTGGTTTGTTCCATTATTACTGCGGATAACAACATAGCCAAGGATTTTGTCATGGGCGCTGCTTCTATGCACGGCCGAATTCTGGTACTGAACAGCGACTGTTCCAAAGAAAGTACCGGTCATGGTTCACCCATGCCGTTGCTCACCCATGGAGGTCCCGGAAGAGCTGGAGGCGGAGAGGAAATGGGAGGGAAAAGAGGCATTATGCACTATCTCCAGCGCACTGCAATTCAGGGGCATCCCACTACCATTACGGCATTGACAAGTCAATACCAATATGGGGGAAAGCAGACAGAATCAAGTCCCCATGTTTTCCGCAAGCATTTTGAAGAAATTGAAATTGGTGAAACGGTGACAACAGATACGCATCTGGTAACCATTGAAAACATCGAAGATTTTGCAGAACTTAGCGGTGATAAATTTTATGCTCACATGGATGAAAATGCCCTGGACGGTACCATCTTTACCGAACGAGTTGCCCACGGATATTATATCCTGTCCAAAGCAGCAGGTTTGTTTGTAGATCCTCCCAAGGGACCCGTATTGTTAAACTATGGAATTGATGAATGCCGTTTCACCAAACCGGTCTATCCGGGTATGACCATTGCAGTTCGTTTTACAGCCAAAGAAAAAATAGAGCAGGAAAAACGATCAGAGGATGATATTTCCAAGGGAATTGTTAAATTTTTGGTGGATGTCTATGATGATAAGGGCGAAACCGTCATGCTGGCAACCATATTAACGATGATCAAAAAGGAAAATCAGGATTAAATTATGAATCCCTATGTGAAATTAGATATTGAAAATAGAATTGGAACTATCGAGTTTTTCCACCCTCAGAGCAATTCACTTCCCGGAGATATTCTGAAAAAATTAGCGGATACCATAACTGAAGTAGGAAACAATGATAAAATTTTAGTGGTGATTTTAAAATCCGGAGGTGATAGAGTCTTTTGTGCGGGAGCATCCTTTGATGAACTGATGGCAATAGAAAATGAAGCACAGGGAAAACAGTTTTTCTCCGGATTTGCCAATGTCATAAACGCTGCCCGAAAATGCCCCAAGTTCATTATTGGCAGAGTTCAGGGGAAAACAGTAGGCGGCGGAGTGGGCATGGCATCTGCTACAGATTACTGTTTTGCAACCAAATTTGCATCGGTGAAACTTAGCGAACTGGCTATTGGTATAGGTCCATTTGTGGTGGGTCCGCCCATTGAACGAAAAATTGGACCATCTGCTTTCAGTCAGCTCACCATCAATGCAACTCAGTGGCATTCTGCGGACTGGGCAAGAGAGAAAGGATTATTCGCAGAGGTCTATGACTCCGCTGAAAAAATGGATACAGCTATTCAAACGTTGGCTGAAAAGTTGGCAGCATCTAATCCCGATTCTATGAGAGGACTTAAAGAGGTTATGTGGGAAGGCACCAATCATTGGGACAATTTATTATTAGAACGAGCTGCAATGAGCGGAACACGGGTGTTGTCAAAATTTGCAAGGGAAACACTGGAAAAACTTAAAAAAGGGTAAATGGCTCCAAAGAATATTTCTGTTTCTCCAAAAATACTTCATAGAGCGTATGACCTCATGTGTACTGCAAAGGCTATGACGGATATTTACGAAGAGAATAAGGATGTGGCTTCCAAGTATGTGCATGCCACTTCACGGGGACATGAGGCCATTCAGATTGCCGTGGGGATGCAGCTTAAAGCTCAGGACTGGGTAGCACCCTACTACCGCGATGATGCCCTGCTCCTCAGTATTGGTATGACGCCATTTGAACTCATGCTACAATTATTGGCAAAGAAAGATGACCCTTTTTCAGGGGGTCGGTCTTATTATTCCCATCCAAGTTTACGGCGGGATGATATGCCTAAAATCCCGCACCAATCTTCGGCAACTGGTATGCAGGCCATCCCCACGACTGGGGTAGCAATGGGGATTCAATATTTGGAAAAACAAAAGCTATCTGAAAAAGATGATTATCCCATTGTCGTTTGTTCCATGGGTGACGGATCCATTACGGAGGGCGAAGTGTCGGAAGCTTTTCATATGGCAGCACTGAAACAATTCCCAATTCTCTATTTAATTCAGGATAATGGGTGGGATATTTCTGCAAGTAATAGTGAGATACGCTCCAACAATATTGTGGACTATGTAAAAGGCTATGATGGGATTGAAGTTTTAGAGCTTGCAGGAAATGACTTTTTACAATCCTATCACACTATTCAAAAAACCATTGAAATCATACGCAGAGAGCGGCGCCCGTTCTTGGTTCACGC
>DQOT01000381.1 GCA_015658495.1 Fidelibacterota bacterium
CCAATACCAGTGGAAAAATAACGGATAACCGTTTGAAGGCACGAATCTGGTTTTCATAGGAGCCTGCAAAAGTGTAATTCACTCCGGCAGGAATCTGTAGTTCTCCGGATTTTATGAGAGCATTCAAATGAGCCTGGGCATTCTCTACTACATCTACTTCAGCGTAGCCATCCAACTTATCAAATATGACGTATCCCAGGAGAAATGTATCCTCGCTTTTTATCATTTGCGGACCGCGCACATATCGAATTTCTGCTAATTGAGAAAGAGGTATTTGCTGTCCGGTTGGGGTGGGTATGAGTATTCGATCTAAATCCTCAAACTTGTCCCGCAATTCACGGGCATAGCGTACCCGCACGGGATAGCGCTCTCTTCCCTCAACTGTGGTTGTTAGTCGTTTGCCGCCGATACCGATTTCAATGATATCCTGCACATTTTTAATATGCAGTCCATAGCGTGCAATTGCATCTCGGTCAATGTCAATTTCCAGGTAGGGTTTGCCAATAATACGATCGGCAAAAACGGTGGGGGGGTTCACACCAGGAACATCCTTTAGAATTTGCTCCAATTGCATAGAAATGGCTTCAATACTCTCCAAGTCAGGTCCTTTAACTTTTATACCCATGGGAGCACGCATGCCTGACTGCAGCATGACAATACGGGTGGCAATGGGCATGAGTTTAGGAGCTGAGGTGGTGCCGGGGATTTTAGCCACTTTAACGATTTCATTCCAGATATCATCCATAGTTTTAATATGGGGTCGCCACTTTCGAATATGTTCGCCATTCTCTAAACCATATTCCGGGATCACATTCACAACTGTTTCCACCATGGAGACCGGTGCAGGGTCAAGGGCAGTTTCAGCTCGGCCGATTTTCCCCACAACCGATTCCACCTCGGGAATGGCATAAATGGCTTTGTCCAATTTTTGCAATACATCCATGGCTTCACCAATTGAGGCGTGGGGCATGGTAGAGGGCATATAAAGGAAAGCGCCTTCATCAAAAAAATTCATAAAGTCTTTTCCCATCCCTGGGAATGAATGCGATATGGTCACTAAGGGTTTGGTTCGCAATAGCCAATTGGGAAGAAATCCAAATACGGTGTTAAATCCCAACCAGGCTGTCAATCCTATGATCAATATAGAGGGCGGAAAAAGAAAAACCCATTTCTGATGATTCAAGCACCAATGGAGAATTGAGCTGTATTTTTTCAGGATCCAGTAAAAGCTGCCCAAAACGGAGAGTATAATAAACCCAGCAAACATGAAGTTAAGTATGATTCCATTCTCATGTTTTAAGGGCATCCAATGTTCAGTGAGAATCCCCATTACAAGGGTTACTACCAGAATATTCACTACAGTAGTCTTTCTGCTTTTAATAGACTCGGGAAGAAAAGTAGAAAATAAATTTAAAGAAGCAATTATAAGTAGCATGGCACCAATGAGCCAGTTTTCTGAAAAAATAGTTAATAAGCCAAAACCAAAAATAATCAGGTATACAATTTTTTTCACCCAGTTTCCTTTTGGTTTTTTACTCAGTATTATATGGGCTAATGGTGGGAGAATAGCAAGTGTGATGACCACAGATGAGATGAGGGCAAAAGTTTTCGTAAATGCCAGGGGTCTGAAGAGTTTACCTTCCGCTCCTTCCAAGGTAAATACCGGTAAAAAACTGATGACCGTGGTGGAAATGGCAGTTAATATGGCGCCGCTTACTTCCGATGCTGCCGTATACACAATTTCTAAACTACTTTTCCCAGATTTTTCATTTTCAAAATGCCTCAAGATATTTTCTGTGAGAATGATACCCATATCTACAATCGTCCCAATGGCAATAGCAATTCCGGAGAGAGCCACCACATTAGCATCAACACCGAAATATTTCATAGCGATAAATGCAGACAACACTGTTAGGGGCAGAAGGCCAGAAATCATGATAGCAGAACTGATATTCATCAACATAAGCAGCACCACAATAATGGTGATAAGTATTTCATCCGTTAAGGCATTGTTTAAGGTGTCCAACGTTTCGTGGATGAGTTTGGTACGGTCATAAAAGGGTACAATTGCAACCTTACTAACGCTGCCGTCATCGAGTACTTTTTCTGGTAGCCCGGGTGATATTTCAGCAATCTTTTCTTTCAGTTTCTGGATGGTGCTGAGAGGGTTTACTCCATAGCGAACTACTGCCACACCGCCTACTGCTTCAGCGCCCTCTTTATCCAATGCTCCCCGCCTAAGTGCCGGCCCCATAGAAACAGATGCTACATCCCTGATTGTAAGTGGAATATTATCTTTCACCCTTACCACCGTTTTTTCCAGATCTGCGGTGGATTTAATTAAACCCAGTCCACGAATGACATATTCAGCGTTATTGACTTCGATAGTGCGGGCGCCCACATCCAAATTGGACATGCGGACGGCTTTGAAAATTTCGGTAAGAGTCACACCGTGAGCAAACATGGCATCCGGATTCACGTCAATTTGGTATTCTTTCACAAAACCGCCAACCGATGCAACTTCGGAAATTCCATCCACTGCCATTAAATTATAGCGTACATACCAATCCTGTACCGAGCGAAGTTCGTCCAAGTCCCAGCCGCCGGTGGGATTGCCGTCTTCATCCTGCCCTTCCAATGTGTACCAGAATACCTGCCCCAATGCCGTAGCATCAGGACCAAGGGATGGCTGTACCCCATTCGGTAGACTGCCGGATGGGAGGGAGGCCAGCTTCTCCAGTATGCGGCTCCGTCCCCAATAAAAGTCCACATCTTCCTTAAAAATGACATAAATGGTAGAGAATCCGAACATAGAATATGACCGCACAGTTTTCACACCCGGAACACCCAGCAGACTTACCGTTAGTGGATAGGAAATTTGGTCTTCCACATCTCTGGGTGACCGCCCCATCCATTTGGTAAACACAATCTGCTGATTTTCACCAATATCGGGAATGGCATCAACGGGTACAGGATCCCGCGGAAATCTACCTAAATCCCAGTCAAATGGCGCCACACGAATTCCCCAGGCAATGAGTAGGATGGTTGCAGCGCCAACAATCACCTTATTTTCAAGGCAATATCGAATAAGTTTATTGACCATTACCGCCCCCAAATTTATTTTTCAATGTACCGCAGCGCAGCATTTTGGAGCCAAAATAGGGGTTGGCAATTTTCTCAGCCGTTTGCAGCCAGGATGCACCCGAATTATCAAATGCCATGGGGCAGAATGCCTCATTCACTGTTGAGCCATGATGAAATGAGCCTGCTGCCTTTATCATGGACTGAGAAAGAGGATGAAATGCGCCGCGAATAGTTTCCATGTTTTTAGTGGCTATCATCTCTAAATTCAAGAATCCTTTTCCCTTGTTCATTAATTGATGGTAGGCAGATTCTGCTGTTTGGAGATCATCTCCAGCCAAAGCTTCCTGAAGAAGCAGGTAAATAGGCAGGATTTTTTCATACTGATCATGATTGAGTGTACCAGCATCCTGTAGTGTAAGTTGTTTTTCTTCTTTCACCGGACTCATCATGGATGGTTTGGCTTCAATTTGCAGGGCAGAGTCAATTTTGAAGGCGCCGTTTGTAACTACCGATTCACCTTCTGAGAGACCTTCCAGGATAATGTACTGATTTCCTGTTTTAGGTCCCAATTTTACCACTCTGCCTTCAAAAGCTGCCGTACCATCTGTTTGAGTACGGACATATACGATAGATCGTTTGCCGGTTTTTAACACAGCGG
>DQOT01000034.1 GCA_015658495.1 Fidelibacterota bacterium
CGGTTGAAATTGGTGAAGCTGGTGCAACCTATACAACAGTTGGTCATGAACCATTTTCCATTCACAATATCCTGGACCAGGATGTACTGCAGGTCACCAATAACCTGACCTATTATATGGGCCAACACGCCATCACAGCGGGATTCAATTATGAGAGTTTTAAATTCTTTAACTCTTTCAATATTTTTCGCCATGGGTTATTTATGGTAACGGGAGATTTGGATCTGTTGTTTCCTGGTGCCGGTTACCTGGATTTCCTGGGGGCTACAACCTATTCATCTCTTGAAAACTTCTTTACCCGTACTGGTGCCCATGCCGACAGTGCTGATTTTGTTGATTTTAGCAGTATGGTTGGTACAGGACCGTATAAAGGTGAGAAGATCGATGTGGCTCAAATGTCCTTTTATATACAAGATGAGTTTGCATTGAATAAAAATCTCAATTTGACTGCAGGTGTAAGAGTTGACATACCCAAGTACAATAATAGTCCTGTTGCCAATCCATTTTCTACAGGATTGACTTTACTTGATGAAAATGATGAGCCCGAAACAATTGATCAGGCTGCATTACCAAGCGATGATCCTATCCTATCTCCACGAATTAGTTTTAACTGGGCTAATGACGATCGCTCTCTCCAGGTGAGAGGTGGATTTGGTGTCTTTACCGGACGTTTACCCTTTGTTTGGGTAGGAAATATCTTTTCGAACCCCGGTAATAACCCCAATTTATACGCTGTAGGTGATGAGACATGGGATAAAGATCATGTAACAGATGACGGTACAGATCGTGTTGGATATGCAGGATTGGAATCCATCTTACAGCAATCATATGATGTGAATGCGATGGCATCTGATTTCCAATGGCCACAAGTGCAGACCATAAACCTGGCAGTCGATAAAGCGCTTCCAGGAGGTATGCTGGCCACAGTTGAATTGGTGCGTAGTTCTGACAAAAATGCCATTTACATGCGTAATGCAGACCTTGCCGCTCCACAAAGGCAATTGGACGCCGATGGCCGTGATTATTTTGGCGCTGCTGATGGATTAAATGAATTGAATTCATTCTATCCTGGTTCTGGTGAAGGTGTGTATGTCATCGACAATGTCGATGAAGGAAGAAGCTTGACTTTAACAGCACAACTTCGTGGTCAGTGTAAAGGAATTAATTGGAGCGCAGCATACACTTATTTGGATGCAAAGAATAACCTGCAATCAACGGAAATTGCATCGGTCCTTTATTCAAGTCAACCTGTCCAGGGTGACCCAAACGTTCCTGGTTTAGCCCCTTCTCAATTCGGTATGAAACAACGCATCATTGCCACAGCCGCTTATCGCCACGAATGGAGTAAATCCATGGCTACAAGTTTTGGAATGTTCTTTGAAATGGGCGAAGGCAACCGCTATATCTATTCCGGCGGTAATCGCTATTCCCATGTTTATTCCGGTGATGTGAATGGTGATGGATTTGGTGGTAATGACCTGATATACATTCCCAAAGATGCCAATGATATCAACCTTACAGATGCATCAGAATGGGCAGCTTTGGATGCATTTATTAAGCAGGATCCTTACTTGAGTGAGAACCGCGGCGATATTGCAGAACGCAATGGCCTCTTGAATCCGTGGTTCAGCAATATTGACCTGCGTATCAATAATGAATTCGAAGTTGTTGGGCGTAAAGTAGAAGTGAGCCTGGATATCATGAATGTTGGAAATCTAATCAGCTCCAGCATGGGTGTCCGCAAGATCGCAAATGCCTCTGC
>DQOT01000170.1 GCA_015658495.1 Fidelibacterota bacterium
ATTCTGCCGTCCATCCATCTTCATCAAATGAAATAGCCACATCCCAGACAGCATCCCAACTTGCATCATATTGTTCATGGCCAGAAATGGAAATATCAATCTTCGCTCCAGATGCATTTACAGCAAAAAAATAGCCATTGTAATCATCGTTCCGTGAATCAATGGAAAAACCAACCCAGTCAGAATTGGAATTAAATCCCTCCATCCAATTATCTCTTCGAACCAAGGCACGTTTGATTTGGTCTGGCTGTGAATCATAAGATCGGAATGATATGTAAAGTGAGTTGTCATCATAAAGGACCCGAGCTATAGTTGGTTCTGCTGGAGGAGCCAGTTCCAATGGATCAATTTGAAAAAATTCATCTACCGGTAGCGCTGATTGCCAAACAGGGTCATCAAGAAGACCATCTATGACAGGTGCTTCTGAACACCGGACTGCCGTTGCCATTTTGAACCTAAGGGAATCGGGATTGAAATCAGTTAAATAACTTGACTGTCCATATCCCAGAACCAGAATAAATATATTGGCTGTTAAAAACTTAAATCTGAACATGTAAATAGTTTTGAATACGATCGTTTCTACCATCGGGATGATGTTTCCTCCCATCATGACTTCCAGAAATTTTCTGCAATTGTGAAATATTGAAATTCAGTATTCAATATCATTTTATCAATCTAGGTGGGTTTGGAAATTTTTATCAAGGTGAGGGAATTTCCCGAAACCAAAGATAAACCAATAAAAGAACCATTGTGCTGAGACATGTGTTTAATTTCATTTCTGTTCTGTTATTGGATACGTATTAAATGAATTAGTTTTCAGACAATGATTATTTTGCCTTTACGTCAAAATCTACTGTGAATTCGTCAAAGATCATTTTGTCACCTATTTCAGGAAAAAATTTTCCCGACCTGAATTTCATATTGTATTTGGTTCGATCAATTTTAAGCTGCCCTGTTGCTCTTGGCCCCAAATCAGAAAAACGAATCACCGCCGGGAATTCAACAGAATGGGTAATTCCCCGGATCGTTAAATCTCCCTGTATTAAAAACACCCCTTGATTATAGACTGCGCTTGCCAGTTTTAAATGAGCCGTTGGATGGTTCGCCACATCAAAAAAATCATCTGATTTTAAATGATTGAGTAGTTTTGGTTTCCAGGGACTGTCACCCATGCTCTCTTCGGTCATTGAACTCAACTCAACGCTAAAGTTACCTGCAAGAATATTTTTCCCTTCCATAGTTACAGTGCCTTCTTTCATAGTCACATATCCCCAATGCGAGCCCGTCACCTTGACACCTTTCCACCGAAGCGATGTATTTTCAACATCAACCATGAATGATTTTCCATTTCCTGCAAAAAGGAATGAAAGACAAAAAATAGGAATGATCATCTTTTTCATAGGGACTCCTTTCTAATGGATGTGCCCCATCCAGTTGTAACTCAAATAAATAAATCCCACCGTCATGATCAGGCTGCCACTGACCAATTCAGGATTGATATTGAATTTAAAATTACTCATTTTTTCCACCATCATATTTTTTGTGTAATTAAAGGTTATTACAACAAGAAAAAGCACAAGCGCTATTCCTAAAACATAAATTGAAATAAACCGCAAAATGGCACCAATCGACGGTGTCAACCCCATCATCATAACCACAGCCAAAGATGAAGCGCAAGGGAGCATTCCGGTTAATAATCCAACTGTGACCGGGTTTTCAACTTTGGTCTCCTGAAATTTTCCATGGACGTGGCCACAATCATCGGAATGAATGTGCCTGGATTTATATATCGCGCGTCCCAATATGTAAGTGCCAAACAGCAGAATGATTGTTGGACCGAGCCAATGAGAGATATCATAGATAAATTCATTGGCAAACTCCGCAATGATCAAATTAAATAATATAGCAATCGCGGCGAGAACACCGAAATGGGACACAAGCAAACTTGCTGTTAATAATAAAATTTTTCGAAGGTCAAGTTTACCACCAATGGTGTATGCCAAAAGGAATGTTTTCCCGTGACCCGGTTCCAGGGCATGGAGGCACCCCAGAAGAAATATAGATGTTATGGTGAGTGAATCAGTCATTTGAGTAAAAAAATAGCCCCTAAATTTGGGGCTATTTTTCCATGAAATCTCAGGTGTTCTTATTCTGCAAGCACCATATCAACGATGAGTAAAACATCATAAATGTTGACAATACCGTCAAGATTCATATCTGCATTCTGAGATTGCTCCAGTGAAAAATCAAAATATCCTATCAGATAATTAACCGTGAGAATGACATCAAAAATACTGACTGAACCATCCAAGTTAATGTCGCCAAAATTAATGTTCAGTGGTGGGATTGAACCAGTCGGGAATACAATTCGATCAATCCAGGCACAGTCCTGTCCTGAACTCTGGGCACCATCTTTCATATACACCCAGCGAAGTGAATGCTCACCCACTGGAATATTAACGGTGTATTCTGTCCAATCTGAAGTGCCGCCAATCGTCAAGTCTTGTGATTCATCATTGATATAAAATTCAAGGTAATCATAAACATTGCCTGTGCTGCCTTGCTCAGAAGAAGCTTTGGCCCAGAATGAGATTTCGCCTTCGTAAAGGATATTCATCTCAATAGATAATTCGGAAGTTTGGCTATTATTTATATCTCCTGATTTAGCAGAAAATGAACCGGAATAGGCTTCTGTATTAATGGTCCATTCAGCCTCTCCACCGTGGATCCAATCGAAGGAGGTAAATGATCCAGATTCGAAATCTTCCATGAGCAGTCCGAGTGTGATCGGTACTGGAAAAACATTTTCATAATCCGTCCCAGAGGCCCCAATAATAATTCCCAACAATGCTGTATGCCCAATGGGTGCATCTTCTGTAGCTGCCACATCTAAGGTAAGCGTTACTTGACTCCCTTCATCCCACCAGTAGTCATTATCACTTGTTAATGAACCTAGGATTATATTGGGGTCACTTGTTGTTGCTTCAAAAACAGGAGAACTTACCGGGGCAAGACCCATATTGGTGAGCACCAGCTGCATTGTGGTGGATTCCCCAGGATCTAAAGTCCCATTGCCCATATCCAGAAAATCAACTGACATCAATTCGAATTCTGGAGCCTCAACAGGAACATTTGTTTCATATTCCCAAGTATCTGTACCATCCGTTGCTTGAATTATAAATGGAATCATTGCGCCATTTTCAACATTCCAACTTACCAAAAATTCAAAAGGCCCAATGGTGACTTCTTCACCTGCGGCAACGGATGAATATTCGATCACATCTATATTCAATGTGACCATTCCAGCTTCGTGAAACAGAGTAAAGGTCAAATCTCCGGAGGGATCCTGACCTACATTTTCAAATGTAGCATAAAGACTTCCTACCTCACCATAATCAAGGATCTGATCTGTACCACCATTCACAGTAATATCACCCATAAGCATATAAGCGTCATCAGGTGCAATCACATTCACAGTTGTTTCATAGGGCATTTTATTATAGGCTGTTACAACCAAATCCACTGCCCCCGGAATGTCCAAAGGGGTTTCAAATTCAAGCGTTGCACCACCGGTGGCATCTGTAAATATTGAAGCCAATAATTCACCATTTCGGGAAACAGCCACCAAGGCACCGTTTGTCCCTGTTTCAACACTGAATTCTGTTGCACCGATGATCATAATACCACTGTGGGAAACGTTCATATCCGTTGGCGTATCGGTGCGAACCACAACGGAAGGATCGCCAAAAATTGTCCAGTATAAAATCTCAACTTCACCAGCTGATCCATAACTATCAGCCATATGCATAACACCATTCATGGACAATCCACCATAAGTTCGTTTTATGTTGCTATCATAGGATTCCACCAGAATGTCATTCATTTCATCCTGTCCATCCATGGGTGGGCTCCAACTTTGATTCACGGTAGACATAAGGACAGCAATAGCACCGGTGGGCTCACCATCAGAATCGGTGGCACGGAGCCATGTTTCAGCAAAACAGGTACCAATATGGAATTCACCATTGACACATGCCACAGACCAAATAAAGGGCAATTTGTAGGTATTGGTCAAGCCATTAACATTCGTGTTATTCATGGGACAGCCATTTCCCCACCCACTATTGGAACCGTGGCCCGTATAATTCACAATGGATCTGCCTTCATTGACATAGGCTTCACCCTCTTCAACAGTACCTGAGGGGTCATATACCTGATCCACAACAGTATAAGTATAACCCAAAAGGTCATCTCGGATATTGTCCAGGTGTTCAAAATCCATTTCTCCATCATCACCAGGTCCTTGGTCTGACGCAAACCCGGAACCTTTTTTATACCAATCGGCTGTTGGATCTGGATTCATTTCATAATTAATAGTCCGATTTACCATCGTTTCCACATGGGTCGTATTTTCCGCAGAAAATCGCCCAACCATCATTTCTGGATAATAATCATCCCCAGCCATAAAACCATAAGAGGGGTCAGATGGACTGTTTGATCCAGATCCTTCCGAGTAACGAGGCGACGGAATTTGATCTATATCACCCACCAATAAAACAAAGGCAATTCCATCCTCGTAATATTTTGTTTCTACAAATGCTTCAATTTCATCACTACTCCCAATTTCAGCAACATCCACCATTTCAGTTGGTAAGCCTTTATAGTTTTTATAATCCACGAACGGCTGCATGGATTCCATAAAATCACCGTAACAGATCACCAGCATTGGGCCTTGTTCATCCAGTTGCTCATAGCGGTTGTTCCTCGTGTAATTGATAAAATGCGCCGCATACATATTTTCGAATTCACGTGAACCACCATTGGCAGGGCGACGCGTCAATGGATTGATTTGACTCACACCATTTTGCTGAATATTAACTTTAATATGGGTGTACACGCGAAGCGTTCTTTGAATCGGATTATATTGGATGGGTTGAAAAACAACCGCTTGTCCCCGAACGGTCCGCATGATATACGGATCACGCATAAAAACAAAATTAGCGGGATAAAATTCATCAGTCTGGTATGCTTTCCCATAGGTAAATGGAATGGTTGACGGATCGATATTGCGGATCAAATTCCCTTTTGATGAAACGATGTCTTCCATGGGAACATCAACGAAATCGGTTTCCAGTATAGTTAATTCCATGTGAGCCAAATCCGGGATTATGATTGAGTGAGCCATTTTTGGAAGATCAGGCGCACCTGCTTCAAGATTGGGTACGCCACCGGGGAAGGTGATCTTCGTTTTGCCATTGGCAAGATCTTCCACGAAATAACCGCCAAGGTCAAATGATATCTCTAATTGATTGTCAGAGATTGTGTTGGCACTCCAAACCGGTACAGACGGATAAGAGGTTCCGGCTTCCACCCATTCACGGGCGAAGAGACCCGAGATTAAAAAGATGATTGAAATAAAAGATCGTGTCATCATATTTATTATTTTTGTCCTGATAAATTTTTGTCTCTTTTAAAACGGTTTTTTTACTCGATTAACTCATTTAAGATTGATAATCGCAGGGAGCTGCGGAATCTAATCTTAATTAGATATAAGAATCCAATCTTGAATCTTTTTTTGTACTGAATTCAATTCGTCTGTTTTCCTCCTTTTTTCCAGTCCATTTGCAAAGATTCGAAGTTTTCGGAGGAACATATCTTTTGCGGATTGAAATTGTGATTCTGATAATAAATCGGAACCCAATATTTTTTCTAAAGATTGAATTCGATACCGCTCGATTCCTTCCGGAGTTTTGGATAATTGATCCTCGTGTCCGCCATATTTATTTATCAAGGGTTCATCTAAAAATAATACAGGATATTTTGCAGAGATCCGGAGCCAAAGATCATAATCTTCGCACACTTTTAATTTTTCATCGAAAAGCCCAATATCATCCAAAATTGATTTATGAAACAAAGAAGAAGAGGGCGAAATCCGACAAATATCCAAACATTTCTCAAAGATCATTCCGCCATATTTCTGGTGCTTTTTCATCTGGTTCACACGGACACCATGCCGAATCCAAATCTCATTGGTATGACAAAACAGGATTTCCGGATTTTCCTTTAATGCCTGAACCTGTTTTGCCAATTTGTCCGGAAGCCATTCATCATCAGAATCCAAGAGTGCGATCCAATCTCCCTTCGCTACTTTGGTGCCGGCATTTCTGGCTGCGCTAACACCATTTGGTGAATAACCTTTCAAAGGTTTTGGACCATTGAAAGGTTCAATCAACTTGATGGATGGATATTCTGATATTATCCATTCAAAAGTGCCATCGGTAGAACCATCGTCAATGACAATAATCTCGAATGGTTGGAAGGATTGAGCTAGTACAGAATCGAGAGCTCTCGGGAGAGTGTGTTTCCGGTTATAAGTGGGAATAATAACCGATATTTGGTAAGAATCAGCCAAACAGTTTTTCAGGATATTCACCCCGGTGGACAAGGTTTTGGATTTCTCCCATTACAAAGGATTTGTCTTCTTTGTAAGTCACACCAAACCAGGACGCAGCACTCCGTAAAACATGGACATCTTCTTGTCCGCTTTGGATCAAATCATTCACCACAGATGGAATCAAATATTCACTCTTCATTTCCTGCCCGTTTTCTTTCAGGAAATCTACAAACATGTCCCGAAGATAATCAAACAGGCTCGGGGTAAAGCCCCACATGTTCATGGACACAGGTTCGCTGCCATCCAAATCAACATCCCTATTAGAAGATACACCATGGCCTGTCTTTTGAAGATTGTCTGTTTCGATGATTGTATCCAGTTTCCCATCTTGCAGTGAACAAAGTCCCCGGGTGACACCTCCAAAATTGGATAAAGTTTTGTCCAACTGAAAAGCAACCATAGAAAATTGATCTGCATCTTTATTATAATAATCTGCCACTGCCTTGAATGATTCCCGACCATAAAAATCGTCGCCATTAATCGCGGCAAAGGGTTCTTGGATCAGGTCCGCAGCGGACAATATAGCCTGACCCGTGCCCCAGGGTTTTTCTCTTCCTGCCGGGCAAGAAAACCCATCAGGCAGATCATGCAGATCCTGGAAAATAAATTCCACTTGAATCTTTCCAATATATTTTTCTGTGACCATTGATTTGAATTCCTGTTCAAAATCCTTTCGAATAATAAAAACAACTTTATTAAATCCTGCTTCAATGGCATCATAGACAGAATAATCAAAAATAGTTTCTCCACTTGGTCCCACTGTGTCCAATTGCTTGAGTCTGCCATATCGAGAGCCCATTCCCGCAGCCATGACCAGAAGTGTTATATTGTTCATTATGTTCCTTTAAATTCGGATGAAAAAACTGAAATAAATTTTATAATAGATGCGGAAGTTACAAACTCAATTAACATGGTTTTCAGGGAAATGACTGTTACGAAATGAAAGGAGCATTCCATAATTATCATACAATGAAAGAATTACAAAATTGGTTCTGTCCCCATTTTGAAATACTGTTCTTAGCATCCTACTTAAAAATGGAAAAAAAGGATTCCATTCTTTGGATAGGGAAGAAAAAATGAATTCAACTCAAAAGAATTATGATGAATGGTCATCTCAATATGACCTAAATGAAAATCCAACCAGAGATTTAGATCGAAAAGTTACTATTCAAACATTATCCAATTATGACTTCTGCAGAGTATTGGAATTAGGATGCGGAACGGGTAAAAACACTGAATGGCTAATCACACAATCTTCCCATGTTATCGGATTGGATTTTTCGGAAGGAATGCTTGTTAAAGCTCGTAATAAGATCAAATCTGATAAAGTTACTTTCATTAAATCTGATCTAAATAATGAGTGGGCGGTAAATGATAATTCTTTCGAATTGGTCACCATCAATCTAACACTCGAACACATAAAAGAATTGGACCCTATTTTCACTCAGGCATTTTCGAAATTGAAAGATAATGGAAAATTATTTATTTGTGAACTCCATCCGAAAAAGCAGTTAGATGGAAGTAAGGCACGATTTAGTGAAAGTGGTTCTGAAACAGTATTAGATGTGTATCAACACTTAGAGAAGGATTATATTCGCAGCGCTGAAAATGCCGGATTCAAATTGATTGAAAAGAGAGATTGGTTTGATAAAAAAAATGAGCTACCAAGACTTATTTCATTTATTTTCAGGAGGAATTAATCAACTTTCGTCCTTTTTTCCCCTAAAAACCTTTCGGAGGTTGCTATTTTTTCAAGGTTATTAGGTGCATAAGTAAACATACAGCCACCAGCATGGGAATCGTTAGTCTTCTCTCCCAAAGCCCCCGCTTTCACAGTAGCGTTTGGTATAGGTTCGATCTTTAGATTAAAAGTTTAGGAATTTCTCATGAAAGTAGATTGATTTTTAACCATCACAATTGTTTGGTGTCATAAATCCCAAATAAGGACAATCCTATGATTCAAACTCTACTATTTATTATACTAATTTCAATTTCAAGTGCACAAACCTTTTTTGTTCCTCCTTTAGATACCGGCGTTGTAGGAAACGGTGCCAGAACCTTCAATCTTCAATTACAAAACGATAGTACCGATTTTTTCCCGGGAATATTCACAGTAACATCCGGATACAATGGAAGCTTTTTGGGTCCAACGTTGTTGATGATAAAAGGCGATAGCGTGGTCATGAATGTAACCAATACGATGCCTTTCGCAACTACAACGCATTGGCATGGTATGCACTTACCTGCAGTTATGGATGGTGGACCTCATCAATTGATTGAACAAAATGCGACCTGGGTTGCGACTTGGCGGATAAAAAACAGAGCGAGTACATATTGGTACCATCCCCACCCACATCCTGACGGATTTCCTATCGATACCTTAAAGGCTACCGGTTGGCAGGTATATCAGGGTATGGCCGGATTGTTGATAGTAAAAGACACCGAAACTGACACCCTGGGCTTGCCTGCTGAATATGGCGTGGATGATATTCCTA
>DQOT01000069.1 GCA_015658495.1 Fidelibacterota bacterium
ATCATGGAGAACAGATTGACTAACCTTTCCCTGAATGAGTAGGTTTCACTTCCTTAATAATTCCACAAATTAGAGATACCCATCAAAGGTAATAATCAAATGCAATATTCAAAAATCTCTAAACAAGTATGTGCGTTCCTGTCTTGGCAGTCATTAGCGTTTCCACAAATCGAGTTTGATGTGAACTGGACACCGTATGTGACCTATTACCTGAGTATGGTGGATATCAATACAGGTGAATCCAACATGCCCATCTTCATGGCTGAACTAAGTCGTGAATCCGGTGCTGCAGATACGGTGGGTGTGGATATTGAATTTGAAATTATTATTGATTCTGATGCGCTGGGTGTTGATCATGAAACATTGGTCAAAGTTGAAACAACACAGCCTATCATCCTGTCCGCTGATATCCATTTATCCAATATGGATCTGAATCTAGCCACAGACCAGATCTTCGACGACCATGGCAATCCTGTTGCACTCCACCTTGACATAACGGAACAATTAGATATGGAGCAGGCAGAGCAAATGTTCAGTGCCATTATTCAAACAGGACAATTACCGGATGGGGTTTACACCTTCAGAGTGGTTGCAACTTCCGAGGATGGCCAGCAAATTGTGAAGGAAGATATTTTAAATATTGCTAATCCAGCGACGCTGCAACTGGTTTCTCCCGGTGGGATTCTAGCCGATACAACACTTAACGAAGTGTACACATCCTTCCCAGTTTTGCAGTGGGAATCGGACCCCTGTAATTATACCAATCCCATTACGGGTGAAAGTGGATGCGAATTTTTTATCCGTCTAGCCGAATTTAAATCACAGGAACATTCCTCCATGGATCAGGCCATCGAATCGGTGACCCGTTTACCGTTGGATCAATCCTTGGGATTTGAACCCGTTGGATTCGGTGTGACCACATTTCAATATCCAACGGATGCAGGTGATCTTGAACCGGGAAAAGTCTATGTTTGGCAGATTCGCAAAGATATGACAACCACAGCCGGGACCGAACAATTAATGAGTGATATCATGTCCTTTAAGGTGAAGGATTTCACATCGGCAGAGAGCAGCGATCCGGGATCAGAAGATACGAGCCCTGCCGGGATGGCATTGCGGTCTCTTATTGGCGATGAATTAGCGAACCAGATTTTCGGATCTGGTGGCGAGGCAGAAGGCATGGCTGCCAATGGCACTATCACCTTGAATGGTGAAAGTGTGGATGTTTCATTTGTGCAATCTTTGGTTTCCATGGGCATTGTCACGGAAGAAGATGATGGCAATGAAACATATCAACCGGTTGAAATCATTTCGGTGGAGGTGTCAGAATGAAATGCAATCTTATTCTTTGTCTATGCATTTGCACGTCCGTTATGGCTTCTTCCAAGATTGCCATTGCAATCAAAGTAAAGGGCAAGGTTTAAGTCATTCAAAAAGGCAGTCCAGAAAAACAATCCTTAAAACTCGGAAGAGCTCTCAGTGACCAAGATAAAATTCTCACCGGGAAAGATGGATTCGCTGCCATAATGTATTTGGATGATAAAACGGTTGTCAAGTTGCTTGGGAATTCGGACCTAACGGTTGCGGGGAATCGTACCGGAGGCAAGATCAATAAATCTCTTGATATTAAATATGGAAAAATTGCCGCCAGTATAACACCACAAAAGGGAAATGAATTTAGAATTGCCACACCCACATCAGTCGCTTCAGTAAAAGGCACTGAACTGACCATTGCTTCTGATCCATCCACAGGTGATTCTTTTACCTTGTTAGAAGGTTTGATTGAGGTGACCAATTCGTTCACAGGTGAAACCATAGAAGTTGAGCAAGGGGAAACAGCCGTTTCAACGCCGGAAGGATCCTTGGAAGTTCACGAAACAACCACCGATGACCTGGCAGGATTTGAAGATGCGGATGTTGAAATACCAACACAAGAATTAAGATTCGAAGTTGAAGATAAAGATGGCAACATCAAAGAAATCATTATTCGGTTCCAATAGAAATATGATGATTATGAAAAAGAATTTTATTTACCTGGCTCTATTTACAAGCACTCTTTTTTCTCAATCCGGTGTATTGATCATGAGTCCAGAACCGAATTCAGAAATTTCCGGGAATGATGTTTTAATCGCTATTTCCACCTTTGGAATGAAAGGGGTTAACCCGGATAATATTCAACTCTTGTTGGATGGCGAAGATATTTCAGACATGGCTTATATAGATGAGGAAATGGTGACTTGTCTTCTGGATCAATTGGATCCCGGTCTTCACCAGGTTCAACTTTTCCTTGGCGAACGAAGTCCGAAAACCTGGTCATTTACAACGACCTTGCGTGAACCCACTCTGAAATATTCTGGTCGTATAAGATCCAGCAGCAGTATGGATCAAATTGACAACCAAACGCTTAACATTAGTCGGGTGATGGTGGATTTTAAAGGCTCTGCTTATGAGTGGTTGAAGTTCAAAACTAATGTGAAATTGACCACCCAGGAGAAGGCACTTTACCAACCCCGGAATGTTTTGGGGTTGGAGTTGTCATTAAAAGAGTATGCCACAATTAATATGGGCGATTCAAATCCACGTTTGTCCCACTTTACCATGAATGGAAAACGGATTCGTGGGTTGAATGCAAATTTTAGGTGGGGTTGGTTTAACCTCCATTTTGTTCAAGGGGAAATTAATCGTGCCATTAAAGGTGATTTGAAAAAGGCATATTCCTACAGTATTGATACGGATGATGAAGGAACCAAATACCTTTCATTAAGCCGAAACGGCTACACATTCACCCAAAA
>DQOT01000265.1 GCA_015658495.1 Fidelibacterota bacterium
GCAGTAAAATAAGTCCCAGACTTTGTTTGTGAATTGATTGTGCTTCCGGATTACCCGGAACGAATACTTCTTCTAACCGTTTGGCGAGACCGATAACAGGAATATAATCCAATCCCAGTTCCCGAAGTGCGGATAGAGCCATGCTTAGTTGCCCCTTTCCCCCATCAATTAGAATGAGATCGGGGAATGATTTTTCTTCTTTTTTCACGCGTTTGTATCGTCGATAAACCACTTCCCGCATGGCAGCAAAATCATCGATCCCGGATACTGTTTTCACATTAAATTTTCGATACTCTGTCTTGCGCGGTTTTGTATCAATAAAACACACCATGGATGCCACTGTGTTTGTTCCACCGAGATGAGAAATATCAAACGCTTCAATCCGTCTTGGGGCCACATCCATATTCAGGTCTTCCTGGAGTTGTCCCAACATTTTGGGGATTTGTTCTTTCCGCTTTTCTCTTTTGATGATCCATTCACCGAGAAGTAATCTAGCATTTTGCATGGTGATGCGAAGTTCTTTTGCCTTCTCACCCTTTTGCGGGTACAGAAAATGGACGGCACCGTTACGCTTTTCCTTCAACCATTTGATCAATTCTTTTTCATCAGTTGGGGTGCATTGTAAAGATATTTCCTTGGGAATAAAATCGCTGTCCATATAAAATCGGGATATAACCGTTTGAAGGGTATGGTCTTCTTGTTCATCCAATCCCTGGAGTGAGAGTTTTTCTCGACTGAAGATTCTCCCATTCCGAACCCGAATAATGACAGCCACGCCAAGATTATCTTCCCTGGCCAAGACGATCACATCCCGTTCTTCAAAATCTGTCGCTACATGACTTTGGCGGTCCTTAAATGATTGGATGGCTTCCAATTGATCGCGGTACATAGCCGCTTCTTCAAAATTCTGGTGTGTAGATGCTTCCTTCATCAATGCAGTGATATAAGATTCCGTTTTCTTTGTTTTGCCCTTCATGAATTCTTCGATGCGATCTACCATTTCCTGATAATGCTCCTGGGATACCAGTCCTTCACAGGGCCCTTCACACTTTTTAATGTGATAATCGAGACACAGGCTAACTTTCTTTTCCGCCACTACTTTTTCATCAAGATAAAAACTACAGCTCCGAATCGGGAAAACCTTGTGGAGCGCTTTTAAGGTCATGCGCAATCGGCCAACATCGGTGAAGGGGCCATAATATTTGGAGCCATCCTTCACAATTTTTCTTGTCAATAAGACTTGTGGATACGGTTCTTTCGTGATGCGGATGAATGGATAAGTTTTATCATCCTTTAGATCGATATTGTAACGCGGTCGGTGAGCTTTGATGAGATTGGCTTCTGTCATGAGCGCTTCCACTTCGTTGCGCACTACAATCCATTCCAGGTCCGTAATATGACGGATCATGGTCACATTTTTGGGGGATTGGTGTTTACTTTTCTGGAAATAGGAACGAACCCGGTTGCGAAGATTTTTCGCTTTGCCGATATAAATGATCTTTTGATCAACATTGAAAAACTGATACACCCCGGGATGGGTGGGAATTTGTTTCAGTTTTTCCTGAACTATCTTGTTCATGACAATGTGAAATTACACAATTTCGCTAAAGAAAGATTTCTCAGATTTCATTAAAATTCCAGAACTCTACTGGAAAAAATTATGTAAAATCATGTGCTCATTTCAGATAATAATCCATTTTACATAATTTTGATCAATAAAAATTTCATTTGTTTTTTACGAGGTAAAATGGGTATTCTCTGTCGTTAGGATAATCATTCATGTATAGTAATCC
>DQOT01000002.1 GCA_015658495.1 Fidelibacterota bacterium
ACTGAGGAGCAGGGCATCATCACGATAGTAGGGCGCCACCCAATCCTGGGGTTCAAGCTGCATCCCCATAGCAATCTGAATGGCTTCATGTCCGCGAGAAGTGGCATGTACATACTTAGATGTAACATCCTTATTATCCTCGTAAATATCTGTCATTGCTTTGGCAGTACACATGAGATCATAAGCTCTATGGAGAGCTTCCGCTGGAACAGTATTTTTCTTTGGAGCCATCTAACTTTTTTTAAGTTTTTCCAACGTTTTTTTTGTGAATTCAGACAGTACCCGGGTTCCACTCATTGCAGCTCTTTCAAGCAATAAACTGTCCCAATGATCGGTACCATCCCATATAACTTGTTTTAATCCCTGCATGGAATCCGGATTGGACGCTGCCAATTTTTCAGCCAACGTTTGAATGGCTGTATCCATTTCCTCAGTAGAATCATAGACATTTGCAAACAATCCTTTCTCCCTTGCCCATTCAGCTGAATGCCATTCGGTAGCATTGATGGTGAGTTGACTAAAGGCAGATGATCCAATTTTTCTTTCAATGGGAGGTCCCACCACAAATGGGCCAATTCCGATGGCCAATTCACTAAGTTTGACGGAGGCAAATTTGGTGGCGAAGCAATAATCGGTAGCGGATGCCATTCCAACACCGCCGCCTACAGCTTTTCCCTGAACTCTCCCAATAATGAACTTGGGGCATTTTCGGGCTGCATTTATCACATTTGCAAATCCGGAGAAAAACTGCTTTCCCTGTGCTTCATTTTCTATAGCCATTAATTCATCAAATGATGCCCCCGCACAAAAAGTTCTATCGCCTGCAGATTTTAGTATAACCACCTGAATTCCATCATTGTTTCCCGCCTCGGTGATGGTCTCTGCCAGTTGTTGGAGGATTTCTCTAGGGAGTGAATTACTCTGGGGATGGAAAAACTCAATGGTTCCAATTCCATCTTTAATTTCTAATTTTACGTAGGGATTCATTTTCTAATCCTGATTTTTCTTTTTAATCATAGTTAATATAGTTGCCAGCATAACTGTTTCACCTTCATCATCATATACATCCACTAAGAATTTTACAATGCCCTTGGCAATATCATCCTCAGACCGTTTTTCCTGATCCACTTTTTCTTTAACGGTAAATCGAACCGCAATGGTCATACCGGGATATACAGGCTTCGTAAATCGGCATTCATCAATTCCATAGTTCAGCAATACCGGTCCCTTTGGTGGATCTACAAACAGGCCTGCTGCTCGGGACATGATATAATATCCATGGGCAACCCGCTCTGTAAAAATGGTGCCCTCTAAGGAATTTTCATCCATGTGGGCATAAAATTTATCGCCACTGAGTTCAGCAAAATCTTCAATATTTTCAAGGGTGACTAAATGAGAATCAGTAGTAACGGTCTCCCCAATTTCAATTTCTTCAAAATGTTTGCGGAATACATGTGGATTTGATTCCGTCATTTCTCCCCCATATTGATATTGACTGGTCAATGCGGTGATAGTGGTGGGATGTCCCTGAATAGCAGTGCGCTGCAAATAATGCATAATGCCCCGTTTGCCTCCCATTTCTTCTCCGCCACCAGCTCTTCCCGGACCACCATGTGTGAGCAATGGCATTGGAGAACCATGACCGGTACTTTCCTTTGCACAATCACTATTCAGAACTAAAATCCTGCCGTGCATGGATGCAGCTCCCATGACGAAATCCTTAGCAATATTGTCATCTGCCGTAACAATGGAGCATACCAATGAGCCTTTACCCATACGGGATAATTCAATGGCTTCGCCCAAATTTTTATAGGGGAGAATGGTGGAAACTGGACCAAAGGCTTCAATATTGTGGCAGTCCGTTTTTTCAAAGGGACTATCATTTAAAAACAGAATGGGAGAAATGAATGCTCCCTTACTTTTATCGGCTCCGGTGACTTCAAAATGGTTCAAATCTCCAAAAACGATTTCCTGAGATTTTGCCAATAAATTTACTTTTTCAGTAACTTCCTTCACTTGCGGCTGTCCGGCTAAGGAGCCCATGCGAACCCCCTCAATAGATGGGTCGCCAATGACGGTTTTGGATAAGCGGCTGGTCAACGCTGATTGAACATCCTCAAGCAATTTTTCAGGAACAATTATTCTACGGACGGCGGTACATTTTTGCCCTGTTTTCACCGTTATTTCTCTCTGCACTTCTTTAATGAACAAATCAAACTCTGCCGTCCCCGGTGTAGCGTCTTCACCTAAAATGGAG
>DQOT01000290.1 GCA_015658495.1 Fidelibacterota bacterium
ATAATAAGGAGTCAATTGCGGAGAGTTTTAACTTCTTTTTCAGATAAGGTACGGTAGTGGTTTTCGGGAAGATCACCTAGTTCAAGACTGGCAAAGCGAAAACGTTTTAAAGTCATTAATTTCAATTTTAAGCGATGCATAATTCGTCGGATTTCCCGCTTCTTCCCTTGGTGCAAACGAAGAATCACTATGGAACGACCTTTTTTCGTATCCTGGGAGACAATTTCAGCCTTTCCGTATTCTTTGTTACCGATATAGATTCCCCGTGCCAACTTCTGTACCTGGGATGAAGATATTCTTCCTTCGATCACTGCTTCATAATCTTTCGGGATGCGGTTCCGTGGATGCGTCAAATGCTGGTGAAGGTCACCATCATTTGTGAGTAGGAGCAACCCGGTGGTGTCCTGATCCAATCTTCCCACAGGCGTCAATCGGAATTTTGATGGGACAATATCTAATACGGTTTTTCTGCCAAGGGTGTCTTTGACTGTTGTGATCACTTTTTTTGGTTTATGGAGCATAATCACTACCTTTTCCTGAACGGGTTTTATCTTTTGCCCATCATACTTCACTACATCTGTCTCTTTTACATTATAGGCCGGATCCAAACAAATCTTCCCATTCACTTCCGTGGTGGCCATTTGGATGAGCTCATCGGCTTTTCGCCGTGAGGCTACACTCGATTGGGCGAGAAATTTATTGAGGCGCATGGGTTAACCTGCAGTGACTTCAGACCGGGGAGAATCTGTATTCGTGTCGTCAAGTTCTTTTTCTTCAAATACAGTGATCTGTTCGCCCAAAGTAGGATCCGCTTCCATGAGTTCTGTGATCTCCTTGAGTTTAGGCATGTCGGACAATCGATTGAGTCCAAAATGCTCAAGAAATTTGTCTGTAGTTTGGTAAAGTAAGGGGCGTCCCGGACCCGAATCCCGTCCTTTAATCTTGATTAAATTTCGATTCAATAAGGTTTTCAAAACACCGCTTGAATCCACGCCACGAATGGCTTCTACCTCATAACGACCGACGGGTTGTTTATAAGCGATGATGGCCAAAGTATCCAATGCGGCAGAAGACAAAGTAAGCCGGCCGGATTTGTTCAGCATCCGCCGAATGAAATGTTCATATTCCTGTCGTGAAACCAATTGAAAGCCCCCGGCAACCTGTTGGATCTTAAATGCGTGGTTTCCCTGGGCATATTGCTCATTCAATTCTTCCACTACTTCCTTGAGATTCGGAGTATCCGGATCAAAAACACCATTTACTTTTGTCTGGGTCAAAGGTTCGGGACTGGCAAAAAGGAGTGCTTCAATGATCTTTCTGATCTCTGTATCTTGCATCAGGCTGCAGCTCCCAAATGGATCAACTCTATTTCATCGAACACATCATTTTGTTCAAATGTACATGTTCCTTCACGAACCAGGTCTAAAATAGCGAGAAATGTGACAATGATCTCCATTCGTGTTTGTAATTCTTTCAGCAATGTTGAGAATCTTAAGCGGCCATCGCCGTCAAAGAATTTAAAAAGAAACTCTTTTTGCTGTTCCAGTTTGATGGGTTCCCTATTCAACTCGAACTGTGACATGACCGGACGATTTTCCATGGCTTCCTTAAATACCCGTGCCAGGTCGTAAAGCGTTACCTCGTGAAGGAGCGATCCGATCTCCTCTCCCTCAATGATTTTAATATCTTGCTCAAATTGACGAGGAACGACATGGCTACGATCGTCTGCCATGGAATTCAACATTCCCGCTGCATCGCGGAACCGTTTATAATCGATCAATTGCTGCATCAATTCCGTCCGGGGATCAATGATTTCACCCGCTTCATCCAATTCGGGTCGTGGGATCATCATTTTGGCTTTCACACGCATGAGGGTAGATGCCATCACAATGAATTCACCTGCAACCAACATATTCATCCGCTTCCATTTTTCGATCATATCAACGAAATCTTTTGTGATCTGGGCGATTGGAATATCATAAATATCCAATTCATCCCGACGAATAAAATAAAGGAGAAGATCCAAAGGACCTTCAAAATTCTCTAATTGGACTCGATATGCCATGTTCTGTAATTGATTCCGGAGACTGACCGGACGCGATCTAAAACTTCATCAGCCACTTTTTGAGCTTTTTTCGCCCCTGAATCTAATATTTCGTAGACTTGTTTCGGATGGGAGACTAATTGTTCTCTTTTTTCCCGAAAGGAACCAAAATGGTCCATGACCTTTTCAAATAATTCCTGCTTCACGTCCCCATATCGGAGGCCTTTTCCATCGTATCGGTCTGCTAAATCTTTCTGGCCAGCCTGGTCAAGGAAAAGGCAATACAATTGGAATAAGGGTGTATCTTTGTCCTTTGGGTCATCAATATCTGTTGGATCCGTCACAATACGCATGATTTGTTTTCGGATCTTTTTTTCGGAATCAAAAATCGGAATTGTATTATTATAGGATTTGCTCATTTTTTGTCCATCGATTCCGGGAACTAATTGGGTACTTTCTTCAATATCCGGTTCAGGGACAACCAATGTTTCACCAAATGTATTGTTAAAACGGATGGCCATGTCTCGTGTCATTTCGAGATGCTGTTTTTGGTCTTTTCCCACGGGAACAATCTGGCTGTCAAAAAGCAAAATATCCGCAGCCATCAAAACAGGGTAAGCGTACAATCCCATATTCGGTTTGATCCCCTGTGAAATTTTATCTTTATAGGAAGTGGCACGATCCATGAGCCCGACACTGGCGTGAGACGCTATCATCCAGGTGAGTTCCGTCACTTGGGGCACATCAGATTGAATCCAAAAAGTGGATTTCTCCGGATCGAGTCCAAGGGCGAGAAAATCACAGGCAGCATTAAATGTATTCGATGATAAAGTGTTCGGATCCGGCAAGGTTGTCATGGCGTGATAGTTCGCAACAAAACAAAAAAGTTCATTTTCTTCCTGATATTTGATCATACGGGACATCATGCCAAAATAATTCCCGAGATGGAGCGCACCGGATGGTTGAATCCCGCTTAAGACTCTTAAATTTTTCTTTTTTGACATTTAAAAAATGAAACAGATCAGTTGATTTTGAACGCCTCCATGAACAAATAGGGACGCCAATCTTGCTGCTGGGCTTTTACAAATTTTTGAAAATAATGTAATCGGTTCGGCCTTTTAGGGACACGGGCTAAAAGCATTTTTGCTTCCTCCGGTGTCTTATCTCCTTTTTTTTGGTTACAGGGTTTACAGGCTGCAACCAGGTTTTCCCATGTGTCCAAACCACCCTTCCCCTTGGGAATAATATGGTCTATGGTCAGCGGTGTTCTGGAAATACCACAATATTGGCAAACATGTTCGTCCCGGGCTATTACATTTTTTCTGTTTAAATCAACAGATAGATTATCATAGCGAACATAATCACGAATCTTGACCACACTGGGTAGATCCCAGGAAATTGACGGACTGTGAACCTGTTCATCATAATTCACTAACACCTCCACCTTGTCCAAATAATCCATGCAGATCGCCCGCTTGGCCGTGCAAATCATCATGGGAGAATAATTTGCATTCAGCACTAATACGGCTCGATTGAGCAAAAAACCGTTAACTGCATGTGTAGAAGGAATTTTCACGGGCGAAACTTACGTTGAATCGTATATGTTGACAGGTAGATATCTATGAGTTTTTCATTTACACTTTTATGCCCTGAATCCAGGGATTCTTCCTTTACAAACCCTTGGGAATGCAAAATGCCTTTCCCTCCAGTGGAAAACCCAACATGGGTGACAGATCCATCTTTTCCGAAAAAGTGAAGATCGCCGGGTTCTGCTGCATCCATTTGAATTTTATCATTTGCGAAAAAATCCCGCTGTTGGGTTGAATCTCGTGGAATTTCCAAGCCACATATTTTTAATACGGATTGAACCAAACCTGAACAGTCAATTCCCAACGATGTTTTTCCACCCCATTTGTACGGGATTCCAAGCAAGGTTTTTGCAACTGGAATAACTTGGTCCAATCCTAAAGTATCCGTGATTTGGATGGTTCCCGGCAGGTTTTCTGTCACTTTTGCACCGAAGGGAAATTTTGGATCATAATATCTATTTTCATTGGGAAAAACAATAACATGTGTTGGCGTATTTTTTTCAGGCGACATGTGGCCATAAAAGGCGTTCACCCACCCTTCATATTCATCCTCACATTTAATACGAAACCAATTTTCATCTTGATCGAGAATTTGGCAGGATTCACCAAAAACGGCTTCTGTTAAACACGGTGAGTTAAAATTTGATTCTTGATAAACCGGCGCTGCACCGGAGGTAATTATTAACCAGTTTTTTTCATAGTGTGACATGGGGAGAAATTTATTTGATTCTCTCGGGAATAAACAGGCGAGAATTGGCTAAACACCAAGTACACAAAGGACGCAAAAATGATTATTTTATCATTCCGGAAAATTTTTCGTAATTCTTGGTAAACTTGGTGGCTGTTTCAGATTTGAAACCTCGACAATCCACCGTAAAATCCGGCGCTTTTTACCATTCAATTATGACAGGGAAACTCGTGTAAATCGGGTACAGTCCCCGCTACTGTGATTACAGCAAACTAGTTCAAAGACCATTTTTGGCTTCCCCAGCTGAAAAGAAGGTGAATCGGTTGATACTGTATAAGTCAGGAGACCTGAATAACTGAATGAAACCCAAAAAGACTTTCGGGAGAAAAGGTCGTGGTAATATCAAAAAACCATTCCACTTCTATATTGATCTCTCCCCCGCCATCCGGGGAGAATTGTGCCGTTTAATCGGTTCATTTTAATCATTGCATTGGTGAAAGCCGCCACTTCGTCTGTGGGTGAATCAGGGGTTATTTTGTCCGGTAACCACGAGCCGGTTCCTTTTGCATCCATACAAAATCACAGGACAGGAGCATGG
>DQOT01000016.1 GCA_015658495.1 Fidelibacterota bacterium
AGCACAACATTCACTATGGCGCCCACGGCACGGAAACCTACAACCCAATTCGTTAACTCCTTTATGAATACACCTGGGAGTTGGATCACATAAGCTCCGAAAAAGAAATAGGCCAATAAAATGATTCCCACCAACTGTTGCGCCTCCCAAAATTCCGGTCCTATTAAAGTTCGTCCACCCAGCGAAATGCGCATGATTTCCGGGACCCAAATATTAAAGACGACAATAACAAAACCCAGCAACCCTAAAAATATTGTGGCCACGTGGGCAAATTCATGTCTCGCACCCGGTTGTTTCCCGCGCTTTAGGAAATAGGGTGTCCAGCCCATATTGAATCCCGTTACAACAATCAATCCCAACAAGCCCAGTTTATATCCCGCGGAATACAGTCCAACACTGGTTGTATCCGCTAGCCACATCAGGATATACCGATCGGCCAATTCCATGATCATATTTAAAATGCCCGCCGGGAAAAAGGGCAGCCCAAATTTTAAGATTACTCTTAATGTGGGCTGGTTAATGGCGCCCAAATTGATTCGTTTCAGAACAATTGGGAAAGTCAAAATAAACAACGCGCCGGAGGCACAAAGATTCGCCAAGAGAACACCTTCAACTCCCCATTGGTATTTCAGGACAAACAGGATATTTAATCCCAGGGACAGCCCTACATTCAGGAGTCCAAATCCAATAAATGGAAATGGTTTTTCTTCCGTACGCAGGATAAGTACCGGCAAATTCCACATCGCATCCAAAAACAGAATTCCGGCTAACAGGGCCACCCAGTGCGGCTCATCCACACCTAAAAGTGAGACAGAAATAGTTTCCCGCAGTACATATAAAATCCCTGAGATTATGAGGCTGGAGCCCATCTGAAGCGTAATGAGAGTTGAAATGTAACTCGTACGGTCAGCACCCGATTTCTGAATGGCAAATTTCATCAATGCCGTATCCATGCCATAGCGGTACAAGATCAGAGTTATGCCCATGAAAGCGTAAGCCAGAGAAATGACCCCATATTCTTCTTGGGAAAAGACGTGGGTATATAATGGGAGTAATAGAAAGGTGACGAGCCGGGCAAGAATGTGCCCCACACCATAGACTAAGGATTGTTTGCCAAGTTCCTTAATGGACATAGATCATTTCAATTTCAGTTCAATTGTATCCCGGAAAACACCGCTGGCACCGAAATTTTCCTTGAATCGCCCTAAGCCCATATTAGGCTCTTCATTCACGGTGAAGGTTCCAAAATCGTAGATCTTAAAGCCCTGCTGAATGGCCCAATCAAAAATAGAATAGAATAAAAGATTCACAGCACGATATTCCTGAAATGCTTCATCATGACTAATATAAAACGCCAGCACAACATGCTCGTTAACGATAAAATTCACAACACCAGCCACCATCTTTCCATCCACGAATGCAACAACCAGATTTACCTTATCCGGGAACCTGGCGTGGATATCCTTCAATTCTTCCAATGTATGGGTTGGCGTTACGCCGTGACGAATATTCAGGTTCTGTTCCAATATGCGATAGAAGGAATCAAAGTCATTGGACTGCCGAACCACAACGCCTTTATCTTGTGCATTTCTCACAGCACGACGGTGAGAAGATCGGAATTTTGCAAGATTTTTTTCCAATGAATCTTCTAAAAACAGGATACTGGTAACATCTCGTTTCGCATAAGTAAACCCCTGTTTGAAAAATGCAAAATCCATATAATTGGACAGTCGGCTTTGGTATAATGTTGGAGGGACAGTAATCCGGATACCCGCGAAGTCATTTTCTCTTGCGTAATCGACCAATGCTTCTGACATGGACATGGCATCGGCGATGGAAAGGTTTTCCGGGACAACAAATGATCCAACAGTAGAACCGGGATGGGAGACTAAAAACCGTTTGTTATCCAAATCCTGTTCGGCAGCCGGGAACACGGAAAACAGGTTTTCTTTCTTTTCAATGAGGATGCTGTGGTCCTTAAATCTGCCTTCCGGATGATAATTCAGGAATTCACGCAAATGAAATAGTGTCCCGTTATTTCCTGTGGGAACAAATTGATCCCATTGTGATTCATTATCTTTAGTATATTGCTTGAATTTGAACATGAAGCCAGATTATATGGAGAAACTCTGTGGGTTGTTCCGCGCTAATAAATTTGAGTTATATCTATTGAATGGTGGTTGCCGTCAAATCTAATTTGGTTGCCTAATTTACAGGAGTTATTCTTGAATTCTGCTATTGAAAAAATTCATGCACGGGAAATTTTGGATTCCCGCGGCAACCCAACTGTGGAAGTTGATATCACTTTACAAAATGGGATCATGGGCCGGGCGGCAGTTCCCTCTGGTGCATCCACCGGCGATCATGAAGCCATTGAACTGAGAGATAAAGACAAAAATCGCTATTTAGGAAAGGGCGTGCGGACTGCGGTGACGCATATTAACTCATCTATGGCCGATGCGCTTAAAGGGATGGAGGTAACGAAACAAGTTGAGATCGACCAACTCATGATCGACCTGGACGGCACCGAGAATAAATCCAACTTGGGTGCCAACGCACTTTTAGGTGTATCCATGGCGGTTGCCCATACAGGGGCAAAAGTAACCGGTAGACCACTTTATCATTATTTAGGCGGTGATGATGCGAAAACACTTCCCGTGCCCATGATGAATATCTTAAATGGCGGAAGCCACGCAGATAATACGGTGGATATCCAGGAATTCATGGTTTTGCCATTTGGTGCCACCACATTTTCTGAAGCATTAAGAATGGGCACAGAAATCTTCCACCACTTAAAATCTGTTTTAAAATCAAAAGGCCTGAATACGTCTGTAGGTGATGAGGGTGGTTTCGCGCCTAATCTGTCATCCAACGAAGAAGCAGTTGAAGTGATTTTGGAAGCCATTGAAAAAGCGGGATATAAAACCGGACGAGATATCTACCTTGCACTGGATGTGGCTGCCAGCGAAATATATGACAATGGAAAATACAACCTGGAATCGGAAGGGCGTTCTCTTTCTTCCGAAGAAATGGTGCATTACCTGGGCTCACTGGCAGAAAAATATCCCATCGTTTCCATTGAAGACGGACTTCATGAAGATGACTGGGAAGGCTGGAGCCACCTTACTGCAGAATTGGGCTCCAAGATCCAGATCGTTGGGGATGACTTGACCGTCACCAACATGACTCGGCTGCAGCGGGCTATCGATGAGAAAAGCATGAATTCGATTCTCATTAAGCTCAACCAGATCGGCACGGTGACTGAAACGATCCAGGCGGTGGAAATGGCAAAAAATGCTGGATTTGGTGTTGTGATCTCACATCGCTCTGGAGAAACAGAAGATACGACCATTGCGGATCTTGCAGTGGCCATGGGTATGGGACAGATCAAAACGGGATCAGCATCCCGGACCGATCGAATTTGTAAATACAATCAATTATTGAGAATTGAAGAAGAATTAGGTGCTGCTGCAAAATTAGCGGGCATGGGGATGCTTGGTAAAACGAAATGACCCGTTATGATAAAATGAAACGGCACAATCGTCCCAGGGCGGTACGGCAACAAGTTGCGGAAACACAACGTAAATTCGTGCGAGGTGTTTTATTGCTGATCGGAGTAACCCTTTTGATCATTTTCATATTTGGCGATCATGGCATATTCCAGCTTTATAAACTCAAACGGGAAAGAGAACAAGTTCAGACACACATTACACAACTTCGGGAAAACAGGGAAAAATTAATCGCCGAAAAAAATCGGCTTGAAAACGACTTGGAGTATATTGAAAAATTAGCGAGAGAACGATTCCGGATGGCGAAGCCCGGAGAAAAGGTTTTTAAGGTTATTCAGAAAAAAGAGGCTAAAGACCTAAAATCCAAATAAGGATTATACATTTATTTCTATTTCGGATATCATCTTCTTTTTCAGGAAAGCATCTAAATAAATTTCTACCCGACGGTTCACGGCCCGTGCTTTTTTCTTTTCCGCAATATTGGAAATTGATTTCACATCAATAATAGGACGGAACTCCCCATATCCCATGGCAGAAAAATATTTCTCAGGCATGGCTGCATATTTACATATGAACCGCACCAGGTTGAGTGATCGTGCAGCAGATAATTCCCAATTACTGGGATAATCAGCATTGGGGGGTAACTTTTCATCATCGGTATGGCCCTCGCACCGCACTTCCACATTCAATTGAGATCCCTGCTTGTGAATCATATCCAGTAAATTGGTATAACTTTCATCATCAAATATATTGATGACTTCTGACTCCCGAATGATCCTGCCTATTTGATGGATTACAGGGTAATACTCCGGTTCCACATCGGCAGAAGTGGATTTAAACAAATTCCCGCGAATAGTGATCTTGATCCCTTTTGTGACTCTATCCACAGATATATTCTCAGAACTCAAGTTTTGATTCATTTTTGCATAGGTTTTATCCAACAGCTTATTGATGACAGCATCAACATGCTTTTCAGCATCATTCAGGATCACCAGTAATAATACAAAAAAGGTCAGAAGCAGGGTGACCATATCGGCGAACGTGAGCGCCCAGGCCGTTGCCTTGGCTTTGCGTTCATCCATGTTGACGGGACGACGAAAGTGCGGCATCTATTTATTCGATATTGTCGTTTTCTTCCTTTCGTTCTTCCATCTTTTCTTTGATGGTTGACAAGGAAGATTTGGGGTTACTTTTGGTCACGATTTTTTCCGGTTGATAGCGCACAAAAGATGGCACAAAGGTCATTAATTTTTCTTTGATCAAAATAGGATGTTCCCGGGCGTGGATACTAATGATGCCTTCAACCACAATACTTTTAAGCATCATTTCATTTTCGGATCTGCGTTTCAATTTTCCACCGATGGGCAGAAAAATCATATTCGCCATGAAGACACCATAAAAGGTGGTAATCAGTGCAAGTCCCATTCCCGATAGAAGTTCGGCAAATCTGTCTGCAATGTCATAAGATGCGGATATTTCAGAACTGATGTCTCCGCCGGCGAAATTATTCATCATCACAATAAGACCCAGAACCGTGCCCAGCATCCCAAATGCCGGTGCGTAAGAGCCCATGTATAAAAACAATTCCTGACCGGCAATATGACGGCTGGCAATATTATTCATTTCGAGATTCAGAAACGTACGGAGCCGGGATGATTCACGTTCATTGATTGCCAATTCGATGCCATTCTTGAAAAAGCCTTCCCGCATATTCGGCAGATCTGCTTCAAGGGATAACAATCCGTCCGTGCGCGCCTTTTGCGCTTTTTCCACGATCTCGTTAATGATGCCTACATAGTCGTAGTCTTCCCCTTTAAAGACATTTTTTAGGATATTAAATACGTTCTTAACCGCATTCAAGGGGAGATTCACCATCGTTGCAGCAAACGTGCCGCCAACAACAATGAGAAGAGAATTGAAATTAAAGAACCAAAATAATTTACCACCGCTTTGCAAAATGCCGATGACGATGATGGTCATGCCTGCTAGCAAACCGATCAAGGTTCCCAAGTCTGTTGTACCTTTATTACTGTCCATATTTTATTAATAAAAACCGTTGTGCATAGTAATTGGAATCGAATGATTTTTTCTAAATTTATTCAAGTTGTTATTATTTTGGACCGCATCAACGGTGTTGATGCATGAATTGACACTTGTGCTGAGCGTTGTCGAAGTACAGTCAATCCATTCCATAGTGTGTGATTGGTAAATATAATGTGTGTTTTCATCATTTATTTTGCACAAAAAGTCTAATATTCACAACGGGTTAATATAAGATTAATTGTGTCTCGGTAAAGTTAAGACTTTAGCAAATAGGTGAATCAATCTTTTTTCTTGGTACGGGAAAGGGATTGGCTCCCTTTATACAATCTATCGTGTTCTGCTTCGCTTAAGCCGTCAAATCCTTCGCGATTGATCTTGTCCAGGATGCGATCAATATCCCGTTCGATTGCCTGCTGATGAGATATCTTCTTTTCTTCCTGCTGAATTTTGTACTCTAGGGTCCTCTTGCGGATGGAAAACCAGAGATCATGCCAGCGGATGGGGCGTTTCAGCATCAAATAACCAATGACCATACCGGAAAGATGGGTGAGATGACTGATCTGCGATACATTATCAAAAGATGACATAAATGCGATCACACCGATCCCGATCACAAACAAAAGTGATTTGATAGGAATGATACCATAGAGATAAACGGTCCTGTTCGGGTAAGTGAGTCCATAGGCGAGAAGGATACCATAGACAGCTCCACTGGCGCCCACGATCGGGGTCATGGAGTTGAGTCCAAATAGCATGGTCACAAGTCCTGCGCCTACACCGGTACAAAAATAAAATTTCAGGAAATGTTCTTTACCCCAGATTCGTTCCAATTCACTACCGAACATCCACAGGACAAACATATTGATAAGTACATGCCATACACCCCCATGGAAAAAAAGATAAGTGAATGGCTGCCAAAGCATGAATTCTGACCAGACCAGTTTTGGTACAAGTCCAAACAGGGGGAAGAATAGGCTCTCTGTCTTGGCGATAGTTTGAAGTAAAAAGATTCCGAAATTCACAGAAACCAATATTTTGATGGCGTCTGTGAACAGGGCCGGTTTATAGGAAAACTGCCCAGGATCTGATTGAAATTGAAATCTCATGAACTCTCGAATATACGTAATTCCCTCAAACGGAAATAGTTCCTTGGATTTACCAAAGGTGATAGAACGCTCTTCGGCGCTTCCGTTACGGTAAGTTGCGGCAGAGTTGTATAGGTCACATCCAACCCAGATGAATTAAAAAGAGTATACGCCACACTGACAAACAGGTCCCGGGGAAATCGCCCCCGCACTTTTGGAAATCCGCAATCATTGAAAGCATCTTGTATCACGGTAGCACAATTGTTGGATACCATATTGAAATCCCTGTACTTCTCTGGTTCTTTTGGATTCGGTGATGTGTTTAGAATGTCTTCCAAACTTTGTTTTAAAACAGCCATGAATTTTTCCGTATCTAACCCAAACACGCGGATCCGATGGATCGTCCGCATGAAGTTTCGTCCAAATTTGTCATAAAACGCCCTGCCATCTTCCAGGATCTCAAACACGCCATTATTGGGTGACGGCGCAAATTCCCCCAGAGCAGGACGATAAAAATATTCTTCTTTCACCATGATCTCATTCTCATTCATGAGATGGGAAAAATTGAAAATGGAGCCATTCACATTGATGGCTGTATGTCCCAGAAGTGAGGCGACATATTTAATGAGCCGCTCATTGTAATAAAGATCAATAAAAGGTTTGTCCGGATTAAGTTCATCAGGCCAAATGATTATAATGGGCTCGCCCTTATCGTAATCCCGCTGTGTTAATTCTCTGGCAAAAACATTTTGTCCTCTCCAGTGATTGAGATAGCCGTCCCAAATAATACGGTTTTCAAAATGGCGTATACCGTTTTCATCCAAAATAAAAGATGCGCCATTTTCCTGTGTAAGCCTCCCGTGAACCATGATCTAATCCTCCAAGATCCTGCGCACCACATCCATG
>DQOT01000351.1 GCA_015658495.1 Fidelibacterota bacterium
GAACTGCGGATCATGGCTCATTTGAGCCAGGATTCAGGTTTAATGAAAGCATTTCAAAATGAGGAGGATGTTCATGCGCGAACAGCTAGCCTGGTTTTTGGCGTTCCTTTAGAGGATGTTCTTCCGGAGATGAGACGTACCGCAAAAATAGTGAATTTTGGAATTATGTATGGAGCAGGTCCTTTTCGGATGAGCCAGGAACTGGGAATTCCAAGAGGAGAAGGAATGGCCATTATTGAAGCCTATTTTAACCAGTATGCCGGGATCAAGGATTATATTGACAGAACTTTGGAGCAGGCGCGGAATCAGAAATGGGTGACCACCATGCTGGGTCGAAGGCGTCCCGTCTGGGAAATCAATAGCGAAAACCAGATACGGCGGCAGGCGGCTGAGAGGATGGCAATTAATATGCCCATCCAAGGAACTGCAGCGGAAATGATCAAACTGGCAATGATATCAATCCATAAAAAAATGAGAAAAGAAAGCCTGAAAGCGATGATGATTTTACAAGTACATGATGAATTGATTTTTGAGGTACCAAAAGAGGAAATAGAGCAAGTGAAATCTGTGGTGATACGAGAGATGGAATCGGCTCTTCCATTGTCTGTTCCTATTGTTGTGGACTGGGGTGTTGGTGATTCCTGGTATGAAGCGCATTGAACGTTCAGGAGTATGAAAATCACATTGTGAAATACAGGTAAAATTCAATAATTCAGCTAAAGTGAACAAGTAATGGAAGCCAGCGTAACCTTAAAGAAGGTAGGAAAACTATTCCGCGACAAAACAATCTTGGCGGGTTTGACATTTGGTGTAGAGAAAGGATCTATTGTTGCTTTTGTTGGGGATAATGATGCCGGAAAATCCACATTGCTAAAAGTCTTGGCAGGGCTTGAAAATCCGGAATATGGTTCGGTGTTTATTCATGGGCTGGATATTGTAAAACGACGAAAAGACATTCGCCATATGATCGGTTATGTTCCCTTGGAACCGGATATGGATCCCTGGTTAACCCTAGAACAGAATATGCGTTTTAACGGATTGCTTTATGGGGTAGACAATTCCACCATTTCAAATCGAATAGCTGAATATTCGTCAAGACTTGATCTGTTCGATTTTTTACACCATCCCGCGAACAGTGTATCCTATGGGAATCTTAAAAAATCCACGATTGTACGTGCCCTTGTTCATGATCCAACCATTTTAATCCTGGATGAACCTACAGCATTTATGGATGCTCAATCTAGCCGCCAAACTTGGGATTTATTGAAAGGGCTTCGCAAGGCAAAAACTATTATCTATGTAAGTCAAACATTGTCAGAGATTGAGCAGGCACATGACCGGATACTTGTACTTAACAAGGGAAAAGTTATCCTGGATGGAAGTCTAGATAAACTTCTTGAGAGTACTTTGGAATTTCATCAGTTCCAGATTGAGTTTGAAGAATTGCCGGATGAACTTTATCAAAAACTGTCAACAATTCCGACGGTGGTGACCCCAAGCAGGATGAATAATATTTTTTATTTTTATGGTCGATCGAGGAAAGTCTTTTTTCAAGTATTAAAAGAAGCAGGTGATACTCTTATGGAAGATCTTGATATTAAGAAATTGGGCTTGAGAGATCTGATGGATTCAGAATTTGTGCGGAAAGGATTAGATTGATACTTCCATTTATAAGACGCCGCTGGTGGCTTACGCAACAACGTCTTTTTCCAACGTTAAGCTTTGCTATGCTTTTACCCATAATGTTACATCTTTTAATTATTGTTCCCATGGCAAGCCTTGTGGAAAGCCCTTTGAATAATGTTTCTTATGAAAAATGGGTGTATCCAGGTTTGCTTGTTTTGATCGGAATCATTTCCTTGATTCCGGTTTTGTATCGTGATTTATTTGATTTTCGTATTCATAAAAAAGCAATTACGTACATGACATTAGCACCCATCTCTAAGCTTAAGTTGATTATCGGTATTTTAGTTGGTGCAATTCTTGAGTCATTAATCATGGTGATTATTGGACTATTAGTACTGTTTTTTGTAACCGGAATTATCCTCAATTGGGAAGATTATCTTATAATTTTTGGATTTATTATAATCATTAATACTCTTGTTGGGAGTTTCATCACAACAATTGCCCTCTTGGCTGCGCGGGTATTCTCGTTTATTTTTATTTTAATGATTTTTTTCTGTTATGTCCTATTCGGATCCGGGATAATTGTTCCATTGGATATTTTTCCAGATCAATTGAGGGTGTTGATACAATCCCTGCCATTAAATGTAATGATTCATGAGCTTCATCTGGTGATTTTTACGGGTGTTTTTCATTGGATACCCCTGTCTATTCTGGTTTTTATTATTTTTCCATGGACATATATCAATAGTGAAATCTTTCGCAGGGAATTAAATCAGTGATTGCATATTTGTCTGGCGGGATGGAAC
>DQOT01000078.1 GCA_015658495.1 Fidelibacterota bacterium
AGGAAAAGTGACAGACTTAAGTTGGGGTCAGCTTGTATTGATGGCTTTTTTAAAGCGGGTTTGTTTAACGGAAAACGGACATTATGCCACGCCAACTATCAATTTCGATATGGAAAAAGAAAAAGGACATCCATTTGCATATCATGTTTACGGATTGGCCTTGACTGAAGTCATACTTGATTGTGTGCGTGGTACCTATGAGTTTGATGCTGTGAAAATTGTTCAAGATTTTGGGCAAACCATGAATCCCAGTGTTGACATTGGGCAAGTTGAGGGCGGCTTGGTGCAGGGAATGGGCTGGATGACCATGGAAGAACTCTGTTACGATCGGAAAGGTCAATTGATGTCCAATTCATTGTCCACCTATAAGATCCCGGATATATATTCAGTCCCGAAAGAGGTCATCATAGAACCGCTGGACACAGAAGGGAGTGAGCTGGCTATCCTCAAATCGAAAGCGGTGGGTGAACCGCCATTAATGTATGGCATCGGTGCGTATTACGCTATTGAAAATGCCATCCGAGCGTTTAATCCAAATTTCAATTCGACATTTGATGCGCCTTTTACTCATGAGAAAGTCCTTATCGGGTTGTACGGTTCTCCGCCATCGGAGTCTCATGAAAGCAGAGAAATATTAAAAGAATCTGTAAGGGCACCTGACATCCTTGTTGAGGAATCTACCTAATTTGGTTTCACACGCAAATAACACTTATTGGAAAACCGTTGCATCTCTGTTGTGCGAGGGGCAAAATGTATTTTTGGCCATGGTAGCGGAACACACCCAGCACTCTCCCGGCACCACAGGCGCCAAACTGCTGGTGGCTAAGGATAGAGATCCTGTAGGAACCATCGGGGGCGGGATCATGGAATACACCCTGTTGAAACGGGCAAAAGGCATCCATGAAAATGCCAGTTTTACACCCGAGATCCAGACGCTCAGCCACCGAAAGTCTGGACCGGAAGAAAAATCGGGCATGATCTGTGCCGGTAAACAGACCAATCTGTACTATCTCTGCCGTCCTGAAAAAGATGGTGAAACTGTCGAGCAAATAGTCCATTTGTTAGATCACAACCAGTCGGCTTTACTTTCGATTGATCCCTCAGGGATGACTGTTCAGAAACAAAAATCGGATGTCCACGAACTTCAAATTAAGTTATCACAGGATGATAATAATTGGCTGTATGAAGAACAACTCCAGAATTTCAAACGGATCGCTATTATTGGTGGCGGGCACTGCTCCCTGGCATTATCACGAGTAATGAAACATCTTGGATATGATGTTTTTGTGTTTGATACACGGACAAATGTATTTACTGTGGGAGAAAACAAGTATGCTCACACAGTTCAAATCGTTGATGATTACCAAGATGTGGCTGCCCTGATACAATATCCTGAACTAACCCAGGTAGTGGTCATGACCACGGATGTGGCTTCTGATATTCGGGGATTACTGGGCGTCATTCATCAGCCCTTTCCTTTTATTGGCGTCATGGGAAGCCATGCGAAAATAGCTGAAATAACCAGGCGAATGAAAAGTGAAGGGATTTCAGAGAATCAACTGTCTCGCCTTACCGTGCCCGTAGGCATTCCCATGGTGAGTAACACACCTGAAGAAATTGCCATTAGCGTGGCTGCACAATTACTTCAAAAAAGAGATCAGGCCTCTACCTAAATGGACTACACGCCAGACTTTGCCATTTCCAGCCAAAGAGTTGTAACACCAGAAGGTGAAAACCCAGCGACAATTCTGATCAAGGGTGAAAAAATTCTGGATGTTGTTTCTTACCAAAATATACCTGAGGGCTGCCCCGCTGAAGACGTTGGAAACGACGTGGTTATGCCGGGGCTGGTGGATGCACATGTGCATATAAATGAACCCGGGAGAACCGATTGGGAAGGGTTTGAAACAGCCACAAAAGCTGCCGCATCGGGCGGGATAACCACCCTTGTGGACATGCCCTTAAACTGCATTCCGGTAACAACAACCATTGATGCGTTACACCAAAAAACCGTTTCCACCCGAGAGAAACTTTGGATTGACTGCGGTTTTTATGGCGGCATCATTCCGGATAACCTTGAGGATATTGAACCGTTGGCAGAGGCAGGCGTCTTGGGATTCAAAGCGTTTA
>DQOT01000287.1 GCA_015658495.1 Fidelibacterota bacterium
CCAACACCACATCGCCGGCTTTGATATTTTCACCCGTAATAATTTTTTCTTTCTCTACCACCCCGGTAATAATCCCAACTAAATCATGCTCGCCGGGCAGATAAGTATCGGGCATTTCTGCTGTTTCACCGCCGACCAAAGAAACGCCCGTTTCCTTGCATGCTTTCACCATCCCGGACACAATTTCTTCAACAATTTCCGGTTTCAATTTATCATTGGCGATATAATCCAGAAAGGTGAGCGGCCTTGCGCCCATGACTAAAATATCGTTAGCGGCGGCACTCAAAAGGTCAATCCCGATAGTGTCGAATTTTCCCAGTTTCCGGGCGATGATGGTTTTTGTCCCCACACCGTCAATACTCTGAACCATAACGGGATGATCATAATTTTCGAGAATAGGTTTCAGATCATAAAGCGACCCAAAACTGCCGAGACCAGTCAACACATTGGATGTAAAGGTGGATTTTACGCCATCTTTAATGCGATCCAATGCTTCGTTACCAGCATCAATATCCACACCAGCTGATTTATAATCTATCTTACTCATATCGATTTGGACAAAGAGTACACGGAGATGCACAGAGAAAAATTTATAGCGATCTCTGTGGCTCTCTGCGAACTCTGTGTTCCCCCGTCAATCATAATATATACCGCAATCCATTCGTCCATGCTTCTTTCGCTTCATTCACAGCCAAACCAACAACGCCATTGATCTCAATTGACTGACCGCCAGTCGACCCAATCTCAAAAATATCCAATCCAACATTTGAAAATACGGATTTTATACCATCAAGATTTTCGGATCTTACTTCCAAAATAAACCCACCTGTTTCAGAAAATAAAAATTTATCAGCCGAAAGATCACTTTCAATATTTACACCACAACCAATGCCATTCCCAAAAGTCATTTCCGCAAGCGCAGATGCAATTCCACCATCAGAAATATCATGGCAGGAAAGCACTAACTTATCATCAATACAATCGGTGAGAGCGAAGATTTGATTTTTTACTTCTTCAAAATTTGGCCTCGGAACATTGGCGCCTAATTCATCAAAGAGACTATAGTACACTGATCCACCCAATTCATTTTTCCGATCGCCAATCATGAACAATACAGAATCAGATTTTTGGAAATGCGCCGGCACCATTTTGTTCGCATCTTTGAGCCGACCCAAACAACTAACAATTGGGCTTGGCGGAATTGCACCACTTTTTGATTCGTTGTAAAAGCTCACATTCCCGGCGATAATGGGCGTGGCATGGTCAGGATGATCTTTCAAAGTGATGGCATGACACGCATCGGCAACACCACGAACACTTTCCACAAATTCCCACATTTGGTGGGGCTTTTCCGGATTTCCAAAACAAAGACAGTCAGACAAAGCATGGGGCGTTGCGCCAACGGCAGCCACATTCCGCATGGACTCAACCACAGCATTTACGCCACCCCAGTACGGACTGATAAGTCCGTGGCGCGGATTGTGATCGGTGGAAAGAGCAAGACCAACATTTCGAATTTCTTCAGGATATTTTTCTGAATTGAATGGCACCATCACACCGGAATCTGCCAAGCCTGTTTCGGTATGAATTCGCCCTTGAACCTGTTTATCATATTGTTCAAAAATGGGCTCACGACTGGCCATATTTTCGTGGGATAAAATATCCAATAATACCTGATTATAATCTGTCGGTTCTGGCAAGTTTGGTTCTACAAAATTTGTTTCCCACGCCTCAAAAGGGCGGTCATATAAAAAGCCTTCTGTTACTTCTTTTGCTTTCGCATTCACAATTTCTTCATCACCGCTATGTACAATATATTGACCATCATTTCGAATTTTTCCAATGACGGATGCTCTGGCGCCGGTACTCACGCCGGGCAAATCGAACACCTTATTATAGTGGTCTAAAATCAGCGGTGTTATTTCCGGTGGACAAACCCACATAAACCGTTCCTGGGTTTCACTGCAGAGATAAACGGACGGATGCAGGTTATCCATGCCGATGTGAATTTTGTCCATCCAAACTTCCGCGCCGTAGCCGGAGGTTTCTGCTAACTCCACACTGGCGCATGCCACGCCGCCGGCACCCAAATCCTTGAAGCCGATATTCTCAATCAATCCTTTTTCCTTCAGGATGCCAAAAAGAGCATAGGATGATTTGAGTAAATGCCGTTCCAAAAATGCGTTTGGTTCCTGAACGGCGCCTTTGTTTTGCTCCTTCTTTTCTTCTTCAAGTTCAAGAGACGCAAAACTGGCACCACCGAATCCGCTATTGTCTGTTGGCTTGCCAATTAAAATAAGATCATAGCCGTCTGCATTATTTGGCGCATAGGAATGAATAATATGATCTTCCCGAACGATGCCGAGCGTCACTAGTGTGACCAAACAATTTTCATTATATCCTTTGTGGTAATAAAGATCACCACCCACATTTGGGATGCCAAGCGGATTCCCGTAACCTGCTATTCCAGCCACGACGCCATCATGTATCCATTTAGTCTTGTTGTTTTTGATGTCTCCAAACCGGAAAGAGTCAGTACAGGCGATTACTTCCGCGCCCATGCACAACACATCCCGAACGTTGCCACCTACACCGGTTGCAGCGCCTTCGTAAGGAACAATTTGAGAAGGATGATTGTGGGATTCGTGACTCATGACCACGCACCAGCGAAGGCTGTCATTATCCGTGGCAACAGCTATAACACCCGCATCTTCTTTTGCGCCCAAAACCACATCGGGACCTTCTGTTGTAAATTGTTTTAAGTGGTTGCGACTGCTTTTATAGCTGCAATGTTCCGAGCCTTGAATAGAAAATAAAATGAGTTCAGTCAGCGAAGGAGCACGACCCAACATATTGTTTTGAATTTTGAGAGCTTCTTCTGTGGTTAAAGGGATATTGAGCTCCGCCAATTTGGTTTTAATGTCAGAATTAGAAAGCCCGGAAAAATTGACAATCTCTTTAGTGAAACTCATTTGGATGTGGTCAAGTGTTTATGTGTTTATTTGTACAACATACAACACAACTATGTCTTAATCACCTTAACACATGGATACAACAAAACTTTTTTAATGATACACTTCCGGCTTTAATTCGGCGATGTAGGGCAAAGTTCGATGTTTATCCGCATAATCCAAACCGTATCCAACCACCCAAACATCCGGAATGGTAAACCCTAAATAATCAATTTTAATCTCCGGATTTTTTTTACCCTCTTTTTGTGTCAAAACACATGTTTTTAATGATGCAACATTTCGGGACTGTAAAATTCTTTCCAAGAATTGAAGAGTAAGCCCTGAATCAAAAATATCTTCCACAATCAGCACATGTTGATTTTGAACCGGATGGCGAAGATCCATGATTACTCGTACTTCACCACTTGCCCTTGATTCTGCTCCATAAGTGCTCAACGCCATGAAATCAACAATGTGGGGAATGGTAATACGTTTCAATAAATCTGACGTAAACATAAAAGCACCCTTCAGTATGGATACAATCATAATATTCTCAATATCGGTATAATCATCATTTATTTGTTCAGCTAATTTATCAATGCGATTTAGAATTGTATTTTCGTCCAATAAAATTTTTTTAATATCAGGATGGGACCTCATTTTTCCTCCAAATTACCTTAAAATAGTTTCATGGCGTTGTGGACCCACGGATACTATTTTAACGGGGCAATCCACTTCGCGCTCAATAAATGTAATATAATTTTTTAATGTTTGGGGAAGGGCATCATATCCTTTATCCCAAATATTTTTAGGAAAATCACCCCACCCCAGCAACGTTTCATAAATGGGTTTTGCTTTTCTATAATGGGTAAGACTGGCGGGCATTTCTGTAATGCGCTTTCCGTCAACATCGTAGGCGACGCAGACGCTCAATTTTTTAAAACCGTTCAAGATATCCAATTTTGTCAGGGCAATTTCTGTAAGGCCATGGACGCGAACGGCCTGTCGCACTTGAACCAGATCCAGCCAGCCAACCCGTCTCGGGCGCCCGGTTGTGGTTCCGTATTCCCCGCCTTTATCCCGAAGGCTTTTTGCATCTTCCCCATGAATTTCAGATGGCAATGGGCTTTCACCCACGCGACTCAAATAAGCTTTTGTAACACCAATGATGCGATTGATGTCCCTGAAGCTAACGCCGGTACCGGTGGAAATATGACCGGCGGCTGTGTTGGAAGAAGTGGTGTAAGGATAAACGCCGTGATCCACATCTAGGCTGATGCCCTGGGCGCCTTCAAATAAAATTGATTTCCCGGATTTGTGAGCCTTATACAATTCAACAGATGTATCTTTAATATAGGATTTTAATTTTTGGCCATAATCTAAATAGGTATCAAAAATTTCATCAATGGTAATATTTAACGTTTGTTCAAGAGATTTTTCTATGAGTCCTTTAGCAAAGGTATAGCTCTTTTCCAATTTTTCTTTAAACACATTCGGCTCTAAAAGGTCTACCATGCGTATACCGTTGCGGAACA
>DQOT01000247.1 GCA_015658495.1 Fidelibacterota bacterium
ATAAAACACGTGACACCCAAATGTCTAATCTAACCCATCAAATATTTGATCCGATCTTTTCTTGGTTAATGAGAACAGGAAATGGCCAGGATTTTTATTTCAGGTCGGAAAAAAATTCCTATCAACAGGGAGAAAGGGTTACCATTACAGGAAAACCCATTCGGGAGGGTGAAACCATTGTGGAAGGATTTGTCCATGTATCCAACCAGGGGGAAAGGATCAATACAAAACCCATCACTTACGACGTAAATACGGGATACTATACGGGACAATTTTGGGCCTCCCAATCAGGACAGTTGGATTATGATGTAGAATTCATGTATGGTGATAAACCTGTGACCGTCAGTCAGGGATCGATCCAGGTACAAGAAAGCCAGGTTGAATTGAATCATGTTTATTTAAATAAGGATCCCTTGAGAAAATTAACCGAATTGAGTGCTGGAACATTCAGGCATTGGGATAACCGGCTTTCCCTAGTCGATCATATCAATCCCCAATCAAAAGTGGAAACACTTTATTCGAGAGTGGTGCTTCATGATAATCGCTGGATGGTGCTATTTATCCTGGGAATTTTATCAGTAGAATGGGTGTTGAGAAGACGCCTTGGCTTGATGTGAGCCTTGGGAACAGAATTCAAGGTCAGTAAATTTAATACTTATTGTTAAGGGAAATTTGTGAGAAAAATAACTGTAATTGGAACAGGGTATGTTGGTCTTGTTAGCGGAGCCGGAATCTCAGATTTTGGGCATCATGTTACCTGTGCCGATATTGTAGAATCTAAAATTAAATTACTCCAAGAGGGTAAGATTCCCATCTATGAACCGGGTTTGGATGAACTGGTTGATCGCAACGTGAGTGCCGGAAGATTATCGTTTACAACGAAGGTGGATGAAGCGATCCAGCAGGCAGACGTTATTTTTATAGCAGTTGGGACTCCTCAGGGAGAAAATGGTGAAGCAAACATTTCTGCGGTAGAAGCTGTGGCAAGGTCCATCGGGAAAAACCTGAATGGTTATAAAGTGATCTGTACCAAAAGTACGGTTCCCATTGGCACAGGCGACCGTGTGTGTGAATTGGTTCGGGAAACCATGCCGGAAGGCGGAGAATTTGATTATGTGTCCAATCCGGAATTTTTGAGAGAGGGATCAGCGGTCAAAGATTTTCTTTGGCCGGATCGGGTGGTAATCGGTGCCAGCAGTGACAAAGCGTTTGATATCTTGAGGGATGTTTATCGACCGCTTTATGTCAACGAAAAACCCATGGTACACACCAATGTAGCCACGGCGGAAATGATCAAATATGCAGCCAATGCTTTCTTAGCGCTCAAGATCAGTTATATCAATGAAGTGGCGAATCTGTGTGAGGCAGTAGGCGCCGATGTCCATTTGGTCGCGAAAGCCATGGGACAAGACGGACGGATCAGCCCCAAATTTTTACATCCAGGTCCTGGATTTGGCGGTTCCTGTTTTCCGAAGGATACCCATGCCATTGCAGCCCTTTCCCGTAAAAAAGGTGTGCCTATGAATACCATTGATGCCGCTATCATCACAAATAATGATCAGAAAAAGCGGATGACTGAAAAATTAAAAAATTTAGTGGGTGGTGATTTCTCTAGAAAAACAATTGGCGTATTGGGATTGGCCTTTAAACCAAATACAGATGATGTTCGGGAATCATCTTCCATTGAAATGATCCAAACTATTTTAGATGGTGGCGGGAAAGTTAAAGCCTATGATCCCATGGCTAATGAATCGATGAAAAAGGTCTTCCCAAATTTGAATTATTCCCATTCTTGGGAGGAAACATGTGATGATGTGGATGCTGTAGCAATCATGACGGAATGGAACGAATTTAGGGGCATGAGTTTGGAAAAATTGAAAAAAATCATGAAAGCACCCATAGTTCTGGATACTCGAAATATTTTAAGTATCGATAAATTATCAGAGCATGGATTTCAATTTGATAATGTGGGTCGAAAAAAGTATTATGATAGTTGAAAATACGTCACTTGATGGTGTAAAGATTATTACACCACGCGTTTTTGAAGATGACAGGGGTTATTTCTTCGAATCCTATAAAACACCTGTTTTTGAAGAGAACGAACTCCCTACTAATTTCGTTCAGGATAATGAAGCAAAATCAACGAAGGGTGTTCTTCGCGGACTTCATTATCAATTAAGGCACCCCCAGGGGAAATTGGTTCGTGTTGTATCCGGCAGTATTTTGGATGTGGCTGTGGATATCCGGAAAGGATCGCCTACATTTGGACTATCAGAAATTGTTCCACTCACCGTAGAAAACAGAAAAATGCTCTATATTCCTGAAGGATTTGCCCATGGCTATCTTGTCACATC
>DQOT01000058.1 GCA_015658495.1 Fidelibacterota bacterium
TCCGATTTGTCCACCGGATTCGGCGTAAAATGGTGTTTGATCCAACACAACTAGAATATGGTCATCCTGATTCGCATAGCGACGAATTTTCGATTTTGATTCTAATGATTCATATCCCAGGAAATCCGAATCTTGCCCTTCGGAAACAGTCACCCATTCTGGTGAAATGGTTCCTGTCTTGAATTTGCCTGCCTCCTTGGCTCGCATTTTTTGCGCTGACATGGCTACATTGAATCCATCCTCATCCACAGTCAATTCTCGTTCCCGAGCCATAAGTTGGGTCAGGTCTAGTGGGAAGCCATAGGTATCATAAAGCTTGAACGCATCAGCGCCAGCGATCTCTTTTCCGTCCAATTTGGATACAATCTTTTCAAAATGGTTGATGCCCCGGTCTAATGTTTGATTAAATGAGCCTTCTTCAGCACGGATCACTTTTTCAATATGGGATCGCTTTTCCACTACTTCCGGAAATATTCCACCCATGATTTCTCCAACCGTGCGAACAAGTTCATACAAAAATGGATCGGTCAAACCTAAAGTTCGTCCGAAACGGGCAGCACGGCGGAGTATCCGTCTTAAAACATAGCCTCGTCCCTCATTAGAGGGTAAAGCGCCATCAGCGATGGCAAAACACAACATCCGGATATGATCAGCGATCACCCGAAAAGGAATGGGCTCATTTCTGTATGAGCGATCAGACAGTGATTCAATTTTTTCAATAATGGGTAAAAACAGATCCGTATCGTAATTACTGTTTTTCCCCTGGAGCACTGTGGCGATCCGTTCAAGACCAGCACCTGTATCCACATGTTTTGCAGGAAGTTCTTCTAAGGTGTCCACATCAATTCGGTTATTCTGGATAAAAACCAGGTTCCACAACTCCCAATATTCATCTGATACATTCACCCCAGAGGCATCCTGGTTTTGCGGATCATCGCCCACATAATAATGAATTTCTGAACAGGGCCCGCAGGGCCCGGTTTCTCCCATTTCCCAGAAATTATCTTTTTTCCCGTAGCGGAGAACCCGATGGGGTGCAATATCCGTCACTTCAGTCCAAAGCTTGAATGCCTCGTCGTCATCTTCGTAAACGGTTGCCCAGAGCCGGTCCTTATCCAATCCCCAAATATGGGTGAAAAGTTCCCAGGCCCATTGAATGGCTTCTTTCTTGTAATAATCCCCAAAGGACCAATTCCCCAGCATTTCAAAAAATGTATGGTGGAAGGTGTCCACACCCACTTCTTCCAGATCATTATGTTTCCCCGAAACACGAATGCATTTTTGACTATTCACAGCTCGCAGATCATTCGGTGTGATTTGATCCAGAAAGATGGGTTTAAACTGGTTCATCCCCGCATTGGTAAACAATAAAGTATGGTCATCATTCGGCACCACTGGTGAACTGCGGACGAACTGGTGTCCCTTTTCCGAAAAAAAGTCGATAAACGATTGCCTGATTTCTTTAGATGTCATTTTCTCGGCCATCCAACTCGCCAAAATTTCCAAATGTTTTTTCGGTAAAAAATCTTTTCCATTTTAATTTCAATCACTTTGTGCTTCTCTGTGTACTCTGTGTTTAAAAATTAAAATGAAAAACTCGTTTCAATGCTGGTCATATTGATCATTTCATCCTCATCCAAAACGTCACCATCGCCATTCATATCCTGGAATATTCTTCTGAAGATATAAGTCAGAACCATGCCATTCCCCAATTTGAGTCCCACATTGTAGCCCATGATCGTGGATTCAGAATATTCAAAATCAAATGGATTGGGCACATTGCGTTGCTGGTAGAACCAGGATGCCCTTTCAATTTTACTGATAGTTTTTTTCAATTTTAATATTGCCGTAAAACTCTGATTGGATGCTTTTTCAAAATTATTTATGGCAGCATTGTATTGGTCCCCTTTCAGGTTTTGATAGGAAAAGCCCACATCAAACATGCCTCCCAGATCAAGATTCAAACCGGAAAAAAATCCATTTTGTTTTCCAAATGTTCCCAATTTGCTTGCTTTGGTGATCAGTATTCCCTGATTCCCTGTTACACTATGAAAGGTAGCACGTTCAATCTCATAGGAACGATTAAAATACCCGAATTCA
>DQOT01000294.1 GCA_015658495.1 Fidelibacterota bacterium
AGAAATAACCGCTGATGGAGACTCATTATGGTACGGTATTAATTATATTTCCACACCTGATTATCACATCAACGCTGATGGCATTGGATATATGGTCCAGGTTGGCTGGAGTAATTTAACCGATATAGATGGAAATGATGATTATGTTGATCAGAACTCAGGTCAGAACCAGGGCATTTTCTACAAAATGACCGAAGATTATGGTGATTCATGGACTGATGAAGGAGGATTCAAAAATTCCGGTTATCATGTGATTCCTGATGCTGTTGCACTGCGGTTGACCGATTCACTTTACACCGTGTGGACCGAAGAAGAAAACGAATATTACTACCATTATGGAGATTCATTGTTCTTCGAAGGTGACACAACAGAAGATGGTGACTATATCCCTTATTTAATGACCCCGGGCTGGCGGCCATTTTATACCTTTGAACAGAGAACAGATACTGAAGGTGGACTGCACATTGTTTTTCCGACTTTGAGGAGTATTTGTTATGATAAAGATGGCGGATGTGATGACAGCGATGGAGACGGATACGCCGACTCCCTGTATTACACGTGGACCTTGGGCGGGTCAGGCATCTGGCATATTTATAGTCCCGATCCCATGGCTGGTGAAGATAATTGGACTGCTTCTTTAGTTCATGATATGGCACTTGATTATGAAGCCGAGTGGTTGCAATCTGCTATCCCAACAATGTTTCATGATGGTTCCGGTGATTACTTTGGAACAATGCAGTATTTTTATCCCAATATAACCATGAGCGCAGAATCTGAAAATGTCATGTGGTTCGCTGTTTCTGGGATGTCGGACTATGAAATTGAATATGATTCTGATAGTTCAGAATCATATATTCCGACAAATGTTGACGTCTTTATGGCCAAATCAACCGATAATGGACTTCACTGGTCAGAAGCTGAAAATGTGACCAACACTTATGGTTGGGGTGAACTAAATGCAGGTGGATATCCATCCGAAGCCGCCTTGGAAGCGGGTATGCCTATTGCAAACCAGGGCATGGATGAATCTGTGGGTGTTTTCTATCAAATGCCTGACTTTAATGTTTTAACTATTCCTGATGATGAGGGTTATGAAGATTACAAGAACTGGGTTTATGTGGGTATTTACGAAAATGATTGGGAATATGAAGATACTACGGGTGTTGGCATTGATAAAGACCTCACACCCAAGGATTTTACCTTGAGTCAAAACTATCCGAATCCATTTAACCCGATTACGCAGATTCAATATGAAATGAAATCTGCAGGTCAGGTCAAAATGGATCTGTTTGATATTCGGGGCGCAAAAGTTCGAACTCTCATCAATGAGAAAAAACCCGCAGGTTCCTATGAATTTGCTTTTGATGGCTCACAATTATCCAGTGGTGTGTATTTCTACAGCATGACAGCAAACGGGATTACCAAGACCCGAAAACTGGTGTTAATGAAATAATTCTAACTCCAATAAAATAATTGATAAAAAAAGTGGGGCATTGTGAGAGCAATGCCCCACTTTATCGATTTAGACATAAAGAAAGGGAAAACCGTATGCGTTCAACACTTATTCTATTTATAACAATAAGCCTTTTATTTGCAAAAGATATCAACTTTAAAGCTCAATCAATTGGACAAGAGACAACCATTTCAACTTTCACAGGTATGGAAAATGATCAATATGTCAATGCATCCAGGACATCCCGTGAAGATTCCACCACAATCTGGTTCGAAGATTTTGAAGGGGACTTGACCGGATGGATCATAGACTCACAGTGGGAATTAACTGAAACAGAATATAACAGTCCTACACATAGTCTTCACATAGATGATGATAATTATGATACCGTTTCCGCAATCATTTCTCCGATAATGACTTTTCCGGAGATCGGTGAAAACTCAGCGATCAGTTTTTCCTTTGCATTGAATTGTAACCTACCTGATTTTGATGGAGATGGCGATAATTTTCTTGAAGATTACTACTTTTGTGAAGTCGCTGATATAGGCAACTCCCCCTGGCATACATCTGAAAATAATGCTTTTGAAGGAAATTCCTGGTGGTGCGGCAGCGAAGATGTAGGCGGCTATCTGGATGGCTGGCTTCAATTTCTTGATACGCCGGGTATTGATGTTCCCGCTGATGGGACAACAGATTTAACGTTCAATTTATTTTATGCCCTTGAGATTCCCGGGGATTATCCTCCCTATAATGGATGGGATGCAGCTAATATCAGGATTTCAACTGATAACTTTGATACTTGGGATGTTTTAGATGGTGCACCTGCTTATGATTTTACCAGCGGTTATGGCTGGGGATATAACGGCGAAGGTGCCGATATTCCTGGCTGGGGTGGCTATAGCGGCGGCGATGCACCCGGTGAATGGCTCGATGCCACGTTTGACTTAAGTGCCTATGCGGGACAAAATGTAAAAATCCGCTTCGCTTTTGGATCCGATCCTGCTTATTCAACGATTGATGATGCCACCATTATCGGATTTTTCGTAGATAATGTTGAAGTATCCAATTCATCCTCGGGTGTTCTTTTTACGGATAATGGTGATGACCAGGTTTCCATGACACCACAGGGCATTGCATGGAATCAGGTTTTTTATGATTATGGAGATATCACCCGCCCAGGGGGTTCAGGTTGGGATAGTTATGATGCCGGTGATCCTTTTAATGGAAATATTATGCTTGACCTTTCTGATTTTGCCGGTTCAGATGTTCGGTTCCGATGGAGAGTCCGACTCGATGATAATGATGATGGGGGAAATGGCGATGGATTTTTTATTGATGATATCCACGTTTGGGAAGTCAATTACAACGTAGTACCTATGGTTCAAAATCTCAATATATCTGCCGGGGACCAACAAGTTGTGGTCACATGGGATATGCCGCCATCGGAATCTTATGATAATGACGAAATTGCACATGACGATGGTTCACCTGAAAATAGTTGGGCATGGAGTGTAGAAACAGTCAAGTATGGATCGGTATTTGATATGCCCTATGGTACCGAATCTGTGACGGTTCATTCTGCAAGTTTTGCTCCCAACTCCCTGGATGATCAACCCATAACGGCAGGGATTGAAGCGTATAACGTGTCTCCCATCGGGATTCCCGAAACGGAACCTGTTTATACAACAACTGCCACATTGGAAGATGAAGCATGGACCACGGTTGAGTTTTCAAACTGGACTTTTCCAGGGGACTTTTTAATTGCATTGGTTGTTGATTCTACAGTGTATATGAGCATTGATGAGGATGCAACCACCGCATATTCTTATATCGCCAGCCCTGATTTCGGTTCGGATGACTGGTTCCGGATCAATGATATTCTGGATCCGGGAGGTGAGTGGTTGATCCGTTCCGTCGTCACTACAACCGGGACTGCAGTTGAACCAGGTTTTAATGTCTACCGTGATCCCGGAGTAGATGGCAGTGAATGGCAACTCATGTTCAATGGATCCAATATCAGTACGAATGAATATGTTGATAACTTGACAGAAAACGGAACAGAATATTGTTACAAGGTTTCTGCTGTTTATGGAACCGAAGAAAGTGACCAAGCAGGTCCCGTTTGCGCAATCCCGGAATCAGATACAATTTATGAGATTGCTTATGATGATGGTGATGCAGAAACCAGCATTAATGCCGGTACCTTAAACTATATCACCGTGAAATTCACACCCTCCGGTTATCCCGCTGATCTATACCGAGCTAGTTTTTACACTGTTGGAACTTCCAATGGTGTTGGGCTTGTTCACGTATGGGACGATGATGGTGAGAATGGGATGCCCGGTACGATATTATTAGAAGCGTTTCCAATCACATTCGTAGGTGATACCTGGAAATATGTTTCATTATCGGATTTTAATATTACCATCACTGACGGTAGTTTTTATGTTGGCATGAGAGAAACGGATCAAACGCCGCCCATCGGTGTAGATACAGATAATCCTTCCACAAACAGCTTTATTGATATTGGTATTGGGAATGGTTGGGAACCCTTCGGAAACTATTTTGAAGGCGCCATGATGATTCGGGCTGAATTGGATTCTGCAAATGTCCTGGGTATAGATGATGGTTTAACAGGCCTTGTTCCGGAATC
>DQOT01000300.1 GCA_015658495.1 Fidelibacterota bacterium
ATTTTTTGACTGCATCCGGAATCAGCGTTAACAGATCCCAAAGATAATGAACCGCTTTTACTTCTTTGAGATGATGGATCTCCCCTTTCGGATTAAAGATAGACAAAGGTCCCCCTGCGTTGATCCAATCATCAGAAGCGGATTTAGACAAGTTTGCTCCCAAGAATTTATCCTCCATCATAAAAATAGAAGATGAACAATTCCGGATCTCTGCAATCAATTCTTTTGTCCAGATCACACGGGCATTGAGCCAAAGTGTATTTTCATGGGGTGATTGATTCACCTCCTTTCTGCTGTGAATTTCTTGCGTGAGATCTACCAACAGTTCTCGCACCCAAAGCCCAATTGACGCAGCTGGGCACAAATTTTCAATTCGCTCCAAAAGCGTCACAGCGCCATATCGAATTTCAAAGACGGCCCGCGTCAATGAGATTGGTTCAAGATTGAGAGCTTGATGATCTTCAAATACAATGATGTTCATTTGAGTCCTAATATGCGTTCAATGGTTTCATAATTCTTTTCTAAAAATCCGGTGGATGACCGTTGGATGACCAAGGTATAGAGTTTATCTGCCAGAGGAGATTGAAAACCGATTTTGATGGGAATATCCAATTCCATGGACAATAGAGATAGAGTTTGCTCATTGGATTGATTGAGATCTACCATGGCATCATACTGAAATGATTTAATGCGATCCAGTACAGACTCGGATTTGATCGCACCGAGCCAATTCATATCATTATTGGAATATGAAATAATATGAGGCTTTAATTGTTCCGAGTAATATTGAATACCCTCTTTATGAACCACATAACGGATCTGCCGGGTTTCATCTACAAGGTCTCTCTTAACAAAATGAGATGCGATCTGCGCGTGCTCCTTTTCTGCTGGCAGTAAAAATAAAATTCTGGATGCACCTTTACCCTTTTTTCCAATTTTGATCACACTTTCATGTTTTTGTGTCTCACGAAAAAAAGTGTACCACCAAAGAAGAAATTGAATTCGCCAAGGGATTTTCATACGGAAATATAAGGAGAGTAATAGGCCATTAAAACTGCTGTGAAGTGGCTATAATTAGCGGATAAATTTATGGTTCATTTCACACGATTCTCGTAAAATTACATTCAAAAAGTACAATGTCTTTCAATAAAAAATTATTATGGGGTGGACTTGGTTGGGTCATGGGTGGACCCATTGGCGCCATTTTAGGATACGCTTTTGCTTCCATGAGCGAAGATCAATCTACCCAATGGACAGGCTCCACCCGAAGAGGTCACGCCTATTCCCAGACAAAATCTGCTGATTTTATTGTTTCTATCCTCGTGTTATTCGCTAAAGTAATGAAGGCGGATGGGCAGCTCCTGAAATCGGAATTGGATTATGTAAAACGGTTTTTAAAGCAACAATTCGGTGTTCAGCAAACTAAAGAATTCATGATCTTGTTTAAGGATATCCTGGAACAGGGATACCCGTTGAAAGATGTTTGCCGCCAAATTCAACGATCCATGGACCACCCCAGTCGCTTAGAATTGATTCACGTCCTTTTTGGATTGTCAGCTGCGGATGGTCATGTTCATCCCGATGAAGTCCGGGTGATCCAAACAATCGCCAATTACCTGTACATCAACTCCCTGGATTATGAATCCATCAAAGCTATGTTCACCAAAGATGAAGCAGCCCATTACAAAATTCTCGAAATTGATAAGTCTGTTTCTGATAAAGAGGTGAAAAAAGCATACCGGAATATGGCCAACAAATATCATCCCGATAAGGTGGCACATCTCGGGAAAGAAATGCAAAATCTTGCCGAAGAAAAATTTAAATCCGTGAATGATGCCTACCATCAAATTAAAAAAGATCGTGGAATACCATGAGTCAGGATAAACCCGGACAATTCCCATATACCCGTGGAATTTATGAGGATATGTATAAAAAACGTCTCTGGACGATGCGGCAATATGCCGGATTTACTTCAGCGGAAGAATCCAATACGCGATACAAATATCTTTTAAAAAATGGCGTCATGGGTTTGTCTGTTGCATTCGACCTTCCCACACAGGTCGGTTATGATTCAGATCATGCCATGTCCTTGGGAGAAGTAGGAAAAGTGGGTGTCCCTATCTCATCCCTGGGAAATATGGAAACACTTTTTCATAAAATTCCTTTGGACCAGGTTTCCACATCCATGACTATCAATGCCACAGCACCGATTTTATTAGCGCTTTACATCGCTACAGCAGAAAAACAAGGGGTTGGCGCTGACAAACTTCGTGGCACGGTCCAGAATGACATTTTGAAAGAATACGTGGCTCGCGGAACCTACATCTATCCCCCTTTAAAATCCATGCGATTGGTCACAGACGTATTTGAATTTTGCTCCAGTCATGTGCCACAGTGGAATACAATTTCAATTTCGGGGTATCACATCCGTGAAGCGGGCAGCACAGCGGAGCAGGAACTGGCTTTTACCTTTGCCAACGGGATCGCTTATGTCCAGGCCGCCATCGATAAAGGTCTTGACCCCAACCAATTTGGCGCCCGACTTTCATTCTTTTTTAATTCGCATAATGGTTTCTTGGAAGAAGTTGCAAAATTCCGTGCTGCACGAAAAATATGGGCAATCCTTATGAAAGACCGCTTTGGTGTGACCCATGATAAAGCGCTTTTATGCCGATTCCATGTTCAAACGGGCGGATCAACTCTCACAGCAACACAAATTGATAATAATGTAGTACGGACAACCATCCAGGCCCTGTCAGCCGTTTTGGGTGGAACACAATCTCTCCACACCAACAGCCGTGATGAAGCATTGGCATTGCCAACGGATGAAGCTGTAAAATTGGCGCTGAGAACCCAACAGATCATCGCCCACGAAAGTGGTATTTCTGAACATCCAGACCCCTTTGGCGGAAGTTATGTTATGGAGGCAATGACGGATACCCTGGTGCAAGGTGCCAGGAAGATCATCAAAGAAATCGATAATCTGGGCGGGGCGGTTTCCGCCATCGAAAAGGGGTGGATCCAAAATGAGATTGCCCGCAGTGCCTATGATTATCAAAAAGAGATCGACTCAAAGAAGCAGATCATTGTGGGTGTGAATCAATATGAAGATCAGGATGAAGTTGATCCTGAATTATTGGAGATCAACCCCAAAAAAGTCCATGGGCAAATTGATTCTGTGAAAAATCTGAAATCTTCCAGAAATAACGATCAGGTGGCTCAGCAATTGGACCGTCTCCAAACGGCTGCCGCATCCAATTATAATGTGATGCCATTTATCATTGATTGTGTAAAAAATGACTGTACGCTGGGTGAGATAGCAGATACATTTCGGGATGTTTTTGGAGAACACCAGTCCTATTAATCTCCTGTGACCCGAGCGGCTACAATTATATCATTGGTTCTCCATCCTATGATGGTTGCACCCCTCACATTTGGAACCCTTATTTATACCGGTGACCCCATCTCTGAAAATATGCATCTTATTTTTTTCATCGCATTTTTCTTTTCGACTCTGCTATCCATTGCTACGGTCATTTATTTGACGAAACAGGGTATAGTGAGCGATATGGATGTCTCCATTCGGGAACAGCGTGTCCAACCATTGGTGTTTGGAACGATTTACTGTGGATTGGGATTTCTGATTTTAAAATATTTTAATGCATCGCCTCTGGTCCAGGGACTCATGTTCTGTTACGCATTTAATACGGCGATTGTTTGGTTCATTACACGGGAATGGAAAATATCGATTCATGCCATTGGGCTGGGTGGCCCTCTAATCGCTCTCTGGCTTCATGGCATTCATTATCCAGTTATCATGGGATTTGCGCTTGTTTTGCTTTGCGTTTCCAGGGTGATCCTGAAAGCGCATACACCTGCGCAAGTTATGGCCGGTGCGACCTTAGCCATGGGATTAGCTTATATTGAACTCACCACCCTTTTTCTTTAACGATGATCTTCACAAATCTCATCCAAACCAATCTCCGCACGCACACATTCGGGAAACAGGTGGAATATTATAATCGTTTGGGATCCACCAATGAAGAAGCGTGGGAATTGATCGATGAGAATACGGCAACCCATGGAACCTTGGTGATCACAGATCACCAATTTGAAGGAAAGGGCCGTGGTGGAAAATCATGGTTTATGAGTCCCAGCAAAGGATTGGCAATGTCTCTTATTCTTTTGGAATCCATCCCTGTAGAAAAAGCGGGACTCATCCCATTGGCAGCAGGTGCAGCCGCTGCAAAAACATTAAAAAATTGGGGCAGCTCACCCACATTGAAATGGCCGAATGATATTTTATTGAACGGGAAAAAAGCTGGAGGAATTTTGTGTGAAAGCAGGCTATCAGGAGAGTCGATTCAATCCATGGTTGTTGGGGCGGGACTGAATGTGAATGAAACAGGAAATGATCTCCCGGACGAAATAAAATCCACGGCTACCTCTCTATCAATCGAGACTGGACATTCCCACCAACGAGAATTGGTGGTTGCAATTTTTATAACTTTTTTTGAAGACTATTGGGAAATATTACAGGAATCGCCTGAAGAAATTATTCGTGATTGGACATCATTTTGCGGACATTTGGAGAAACCTGTTTCATTCAATTTCAAAGGAAAAAACCAATCCGGAATTTTCAAAAAGATAAATCATAAAGGTGAGGCTTGCATCCACATTGATGGTAATGAACGAGTGTTTCCTTCCATTATTTTGGAATAACTTTTACAATGAAAAAATTCCTTTCACTACTCGTAGTCCTGATAGGGATTCTTCCTGCCCATGGATTCCATTGTTGCTGCCATCGATTCAGCAAACCTTGGCTTAGGTGAGCAAAGTTGTGGGTGCCTATAATGCTCTTCCAGGTGATATCAATCAGGATGGTGTTGTTTCTGTTTTGGATATGCTTTATATCGTTTGGCACATCATGGGGAATATTGAGTTAAGAGAGGCTCAATTCACAATAGCAGATGTAAATGTTGATCTGACCGTTGATATATGACCAGTTCCTGATCTCGGATATTATTTTAAATTATTGATTTTATTGTTAAAACCGGTGCAGGGGTGAGACCTTAATATTTATCTCAAATCCATGAAATTTATCTTTTAAATCATTTTCCATAGATTGGCAGCAAGCCACAATCTTATTTTGACTCAACCCCACTTTCACATTGATCCCAAATAAAATCACCTGATGGTTTTCTGTTTCAACCACACGAATATCATGGATATCGGTGATTCGTTCATCCTCTTCCCAGTTCTGATTCAGAAACGACTGAATATCTTGAACCAATGGATTTCCGGGTTGAACCGGATCCATATGAACTGTGGGTTCTACTCCCAATGCTTTTTCAAGTTGGCCCTCAACTTCTTCAGAAATGTCATGTGCTGCTGCTGTTGTTTCAGATGCATCAATCTCCACGTGGACACTGGCAAACTTATCATGCCCATAACTGTGTATGGTTATATCATGGGCACCCAAAACACCATCCACATTCATGACGATCTGCCGAATGGTTTCCACTTCCTCCGATGTGGGCGGCTTCCCAATAAGATCATCCACTGCATCTTTGGCGATTTCAATTCCTGTGTAAATTAAGAAAAGGGCTACTCCCAACCCAGCCCAACCATCCACAGCAGGATAGCCATATTTTCCTGCAATTAATGCACACACAACCAAAAGACTGGAAATGGCATCAGTGCGGTGGTGCCAGGCATCTGCATGAAGCGTTCCGGATGCGATTTTTGCAGATAAGAATTCTGCATATCGGGCGGTGATTTCTTTTAGGGTAATGGTGACCAATAGGAGAACAATCATCCACCATGCGGGTGAAACCAATTGTGGGTTACGGATTCTTTCAATCGATGCTTCAATGAATTCAATTCCAGCCACACACAGCAAAATAGCAATAATCAATGTAGCGATATATTCCGCCCGACCATGGCCATAAGGGTGCTCCACATCCGCTGGCTTTTCTGCCTGCTTAAATCCCCAGATTATAGCACCAGAAGAAATGACATCAGACAGGGTATGCACCGCATCGGCAATGACACTGACGGCTCCTACCATAATCCCAATTGTCAATTTCAGACCAAATAAAACGCTATTTACAAGGATAGAAACCCACCCCTGAAAGATACCAATCTTTGATCTATAAATTTGGGCGGATTCTTTTGTGTTGGGAATGAAATAATTGGTGAAGGATTCAAACACAGGTTAGATCATCCCCTTAATCTTATGGAGTTTATTCGCTCCACCCCGAGCCAGCGCATATTCAAATGACCATTTGATACAGGCCGAGCCGATTTTACCATCTTTCCGAATGGCGATGTAAGCAATTTGAAAATCAGGGTTACCGTTATGTCTTTTTATCACTCGATTTAACGCTTCTTCACAGGCGGTTGTAGGGTCATAACCTTGACGCATGAGTTCAACTACGAGAAAACTTCCTGTGGTTTTAATTACTTCTTCACCGAGTCCAGTTGCGGCAGCGCACCCAATTTCATTATCCACAAAAAGTCCAGCACCAATGATGGGGCTGTCCCCCACTCTGCCATATAATTTGTAGGCCCAGCCGCTGGTGGTGCATGCGCCAGCTAAATCACCATTTTTATCCTGAACCAAAACTGAAATGGTATCGTGGGTTTCATGGGGTGTCATTTCCCGCCGTTTCTTTGTCCATTTCTCCCACGCTGCTCTAGATTCTTCCGTAAGGAGATTCATTTCTTCGAATCCTTGTGCCACAGCAAATTGCCGGGCGCCTTCTCCCACCAGCATGACGTGCTTCGTATCTTCCATCACTTTCCGTGCCACAGAAACAGGATGCTTAATATTTTGGAGAAATGCAACCGATCCTGCATTCCCGGTTGAATCCATGACACAGGCGTCTAATGTTACATTTCCCTTTTCATCCGGAAGACCCCCAAAACCGACGGATGTACTTTTTGGATCAGCTTCGGGAACACGGGCACCCGCTTCTGCCGCAGCCATTGCATTCCCGCCATTTTGTAAAGTTTTCCATGCAGCATCATTCGCTGGCAAGCCGTGTTCCCATGTGGAAAGAATGATTGGATCATTTTTGTTTGTATTAATTTTTAAATCTCCAAAAATGACAGATGGTGCTGTAATCCCAATTGTACCCGTCTTTAGAAAATCCCTGCGTTTCATCAACTTATAATCACTATTTGCACAAGTCCATTTTACAGCACTTTAAGGGTTAATTTTTAATCTGTCTAAAGGGCTTTTTATTCTATCAAATGTAACTTTTGATATATGGGTATAAATTTGTGTCGTTTCCAATCTTTTATGCCCTAACAATTCTTGGATAAACCTTATATCTGTCCCATTCTCTAATAAATGGGTTGCAAAACTATGGCGAAGTGTATGAACCGTTGCATGTTTTTTTAACCTCGTATTTTTAACGGCTTTTTTCATAATGGCCTGGACAGAACTGGCACTATACTTCCCTCCTTTTCGCCCTTCAAATACGTATTTTGACGGAGTGTATTTTTCTAAATAATGGCGTAAAGTTCCTTTCAAAGATTTTGACAAAACAGATTGGCGATCTTTTTTTCCTTTTCCCATTTTTACTATGATAAGATTTCGGTCAAAATCAATATCCTTCACTTGAAGCGAGAGTAGTTCATTTAATCGAAGCCCTGATGAATAAATGGTCATTAAGATTGCTTTATGCTTTAAATTTTTTACAGAATTCAAAATATGGGTGACTTCCAATTCAGAAAGGACGACCGGTATTTTTTCTTCTCTGCGGAACCGAATATCTAATACAGATGGAATGGCTCTATTTAAAACATTGGAGAAAATAAATTTTAAAGCAGCAACAGTTTGTTTCATGGAGGAAATGGACCGCTTTTTTGTCCTTTTTAAATGGTATAAATATTTTTCAACTATTTCATCAGATACTTTTGTAACTTTTTCTTCAATGAGCCAACTTGCAAAAGAATTTATAGCAGACACATACGAAGCAATAGTTCGTTGACTATAA
>DQOT01000252.1 GCA_015658495.1 Fidelibacterota bacterium
CCTGCTCATGAAGGTCCCACAAACCACGCCACACTGGAATTATGGACCTACCAATTCCCTCTGACCCATGAGGAAGAAAAGCGCTTAACGGACGACCTAGAAGTTATTCCCACATTCCTCGAACAGGCCCGGGGTAACCTCACAGGAAATGCCCGGGACTTGTGGGTAGCCGGAATTGAGAATTTCAAACAACAGGCTCGCGACCTGGATCAGATCACCGAGAGGTTAGAAGGATCAAAAGTTAAACCTGGACTATTAGGCGCATTGGATAACGCCCAGGATGCCACAGATGATTTTATTACCTGGCTGGAAGAGCAGGCTACTGGTAAGACCGGATCCTCCGGGATTGGAAAGGAACAATATACCTGGTATCAGCAAAATGTCCATCTATTGCCCTTTACCTGGGAAGAGGAGGTACAACTGCTTCAGCGGGAACTGGATCGAGCCTGGTCTTCCTTAAAGATGGAAGAACAGCGTAATAAAGATCTGCCGCCTATGTCGGCTGCCAATACACCGGAAGAATTTGCCCAGCTCACCGAGCGGGGAGTACAGCGCTTCATGAATTTTTTAAGCGAAAAAGAAATCATGACCATCAAATCAAACATGGAACCCGCATTGAGGGAACATATGGGACAATTTGTACCTGAAGATGAGCGCAATTTCTTTTCCATCGGCATGCATTATGATCCTCTACCGCTTTATTCCCATTTTATCCATTGGTTCGATCTAGCTCAGGTACGGGATGAGCCACACGAAAGTCCCATTCGACGTGGTCCTTTGCTCTATAATATTTTTGATTCCAAGAATGAGGGTATCGCGACAAGCGTGGAAGAAATGTTCATGCATGCAGGGCTGTATGAAGACAGTCCCCGATCCAGAGAGATTGTTTGGATCATGATCGCCCAGCGCGCAGCCCGCGGGTTAGGGTCCCTGTATGCCCATGCCAACGAAATGACCATGGCTGAAGCAAGCCAGGTGCATGTAAAATGGACACCACGGGGCTGGATGAAACGGGAACCGCATCTATTACAGTTTGAACAGCACTTTTACCTGCGCCAGCCCGGGTATGGCACCTGCTATATCACCGGTAAATATTTGATTGAGAGGATCCTAACCGAATGGTCTGAGCAACTGGAAGAACAGGGAAAACCCTTTGTGATGAAAGACTTTTTCCAGGCCTTTAATAACACCGGGAATATTCCTGTAGAGTTGGTACGCTGGCAAATGACGGGCAATAAGCCTGAATAAAATCCAATAAACTTAACCGTATTGATCATGAATCGAGGAATCCTATTTATTTTTACTTTTTGTCTGTTCGGAACTGCCTATAGTGGCCAGCAGGGTGAAAAACTTACGGTTGAATGGATCTACTCTGATGAAGCACGGGCGATCGCTGCGGTCCATCGATATCACTGGCTGGATAATAACACGGCGATTCTATTTGATGTCCGCCAGCCAAAAGAAGAAAGAACATTCCTGAAACTGGATCCCCAGAAACCCAGTGAACTCAAGCCCATAGTTGATCGTGA
>DQOT01000141.1 GCA_015658495.1 Fidelibacterota bacterium
CACCGGGAAACCAAAGCTTTCTTGCTCCAGCTTGATTTTTTCATGATGAGAGAGCACACCATTGCCAAAGGATGGTAATATATTTTCTCCTTCACCGCCCCGAAGATAATGGCAGGCAATTTTAAAGGCGATATGTTGATGGGTGAGCCCCAGCTCTAGTTTGGTAAAACAGCCTGCGTTAGTGAGGGACATTGCGTCTGCTAGGTTTAAATCGGTGCGCATGAAAAAATCTGCCAGTGAGGTAAAATCACCGCTTTTACGCGCATCTAGAATATGAAGAATAGCTTTTTCCTTAAGATTGCGAATAGCCATGAAACCCATACGGATGGAGTTTTTATTTCCTCGGTATTTCCTAAAGCTGCGGTTGATATTCGGCGGCAGGATAATAACCCCCCATCTCCGGGCCTCGCTTAGATAGGCATAGGAAGAGTAAAAGCCGCCTTCATTGGAAATCACCGCCGCCAGGAACTCTGCCGGAAAGTGAGCCTTTAGATAGGCACAGGTAAAGGAAAGCATGGCATAAGAGGCGGAATGTGGTTTGCAGAAAGAATAACCGGAAAATGACTGCACCATATCCCATATATTCAGTGTCAGTTTTTTATCGTAACCCCGTTTCAGCATGCCGCTGATAAATTTTTTCTGCCAAGCGGGTACCAAATGTTTCAAGGATGGTCTAGAGATAACTTTACGGATGTAATCTGATTCAGCGTAGCCAAAGCCCGCCAGGTTCCGCGCCGCCATGGACACCTGTTCTTCGTAGACCATAATTCCATAGCTCTCATTGAGAAATTCCAAATCAGGGTGGGGCAGTTTCCAGGGCTTGCCATGAATGCGTTCCAGCATGAGGTTGGTAAAGCGGTTTGCCGCCGGCCGAATGATAGAGGAATAAATCACAACATGTTCAAAATCAACCCGGCCAGCTTTTGCTAAAAGCTGCCGGGTGGCTGGACTCTCAATATAGAAAATTCCCATAGTACGGCCGGCTTTCATAAGGGCTTCCGTTTTTGGATCCCCCACCGGAGGGATGTTGTGGTAATTTACATATTCACTTCGGTACAACCCGATTTGCTCTAAAGTATCTCGAACTACAGCCAGCGATCGGTTTCCTAAAAGATCAATTTTCAAGAGTCCCGAATCCTCTGTCTGGTCTTTTTCCCATTCCAGGATTTGCACTCCCTTTGTGGCCCTAAGCACCGGCACATACTTTCGGATTTCATCAGGAACAATCACCATACCGCCAGGGTGCACTGAAGATGTGCGGAAAGTTCCTATTATTTTTTCTGATAGTTTAATTATTTTCTCGAGAGTGCTGTCTATATTTAAATTTTTAAAATGATTGTCATTTTTTATCCATGTAAGTAAGTTAGATTGACGACTGTGCCAGCCGATGCGTTTGGTGATAGTTTTGATCTCTTCATTAGACAGCCCATACACCTTAGCCACCTCACGCACCGCGGAGCGGGGCTGAAGAAAGACCTGGCTGGATACCATGGCGGTGCGATGGAGTCCATATTTTTTGAACACATAAGCAATAATGTCATCCCGCTCATCCCAGGGGAAATCAATATCAATATCCGGCATGTCCACCCGCTCCGGATGAATGAAGCGTTCAAATTGCAGATTGTAGCGGACAGGGTCAACCTGAGTGATAAATAGGCAATAGCTCACCACGGATGCAGCGGCTGATCCCCTCCCGATGGTGGTTTTTGTTTGACAAACAATATCTTGGACTACAAGAAAATAAGGGGAAAATCCTTTTTGGGTGATCAGTTCCAATTCATATTCAATTCTGTCATTTATGGATTGGGTTATGTTTTCGTACCGTATTTGGGCTCCCCGATATACTAATGAGCGAAGTTTTCGATCTGCCCTGTTTGTCTTTTGCAAGGAAAGGTCTGGGAAAATGGTATTGATAAAAGACCAGTCTGTTTTGCACCGTTCCGCTAAGTACTGACTATTATTTAGAGCATCCAGACTGTTTGGAAAGAGCCGGACCATATCCTTTTCAGATCGAAACCAGCGATTTTGATTTTTAACATAAGCGGGGTCTAGTTGTGATAAGGTAGTGTTTTTTTCTATTGCCCGCAGGATGCGATGAGCCTGCCAATCTTCTGGCTGGAGAAAATACACATCGCCGGTTGCAACAATTTCCAGATTGAAGGCTTTGCTAAGCTTGTGAGCTTGGGATTCAGCTATGCCGGGGCGGAGTTCCACAAACAGGTGGGAATTGGGCACAAACCGTATCAGTTGTTTCAGTGTGTTTTTCTGGTGAGAAAGGATAAACAATCCGGAAAGGTTTTGTTTGAGAATATCCACAAAGGGCAGGGTTTCATCATCATGAACATTTGAAAGTACCCGGCAGAGATTTTCATATCCCGTTTGGTTTTCTGCTAAAACAATTACATCATCTTGTAAAGTCAGGATATTTGCTCCTGCAACAGGAAGGATGTCAGCATCCCGGGCGTGTTGGACAAAGCGAATAAATCCCCACAGACCATTTGTTTCTGTAAGTGCCAGGTGGGTCATGCCCATCTTTTTGGATTGAGCAATAAAAATTCTTTGGGGCGTCAGGCCGCGCATAGGTGAGAAATTGGAGTGAACGTTGAGATGGGCAAACACAGTTATGTGTAGTTATGTAATCCTGTAATTACATAGGGCAAAAAAGATCATAGTCCCTAAGCTTGAGTTTTAATTACAATTCATATTTTGTCCCATAACCATATTGGTCCACTATGATGACTACAGGGGACTTTTATACTTTTGCAATTGTTGTGTTATGGCAATAGCAGGCTGTATACTGAAAAACCCATGTTTGGTCCGGATGTGATCCAGGGCGCAGGATAAAATCTGATTTTTAGTATTGGATGTGATAAAAATATCCATTTGCAAATTGAAGGGTATAAAGTGAGTTGTGTCTATCAGGATAGATCTGATACGGTTTC
>DQOT01000225.1 GCA_015658495.1 Fidelibacterota bacterium
AAAATGATCATGACACATTATCTTTTGGTGGACGAACAGAGCTTTCAACAAATTACGGTGAATGGGGATTCACATTTCACCAAGATCCATCTGAAGCACAACAACAAATTGGGCAGATGGGAGCCTATTTGTCCCGTCCACACAAACGAATCGCCTTGGATTATCGCTACGATGGATTTATTGGATCATGGATGGAAAGTGGCTATATTTTTTCTGAGGATTCAGAAATAGAGCTGCTCACTGTGGGCGCAGATTACACACTTCCCATCGCCAGTGGCATCCTTATTTTGACAGAATTTTTATACATTGACCAAAAACAAAATGGGGTAAGCAGTTCCCAAACTTATTCTGCTTTTATGGCAAATATGCCCATTGGAATGATTCATCAAATTATGTTCATTTCTCAAATTGATTGGAAAGATAATCGGACTTATAATTATTTTCGCTGGAGCGCGACTTATGATCAATTCAGCTTAAATTTGATCTTATCTGTGAGCCCAAAACGGGCAGATTACAATAATTTGGAAGAACATTTACCTGAAACGGCAGCCGGATTTGGCACCGGATTACAATTCATGTTTATTTACAATCATTAGGAAAGATTATGACAAACAATTCTGTAGTTGAAATTCAAAATATGGTTAAACGGTTCCCCGTGGGGGGTGATTTTTTCACTGCTTTAAAAAATGTAAACCTGAATATTGATAAAGCAGAATTCACAGGATTGGTTGGTCCTTCCGGCTCAGGAAAAACCACATTATTGAATATTATCGGCGGATTGGATTCTCCCAGCGAAGGAGAAGTGAATTCCCTGGGTATGGATCTGAAAAACACGTCCCACGGGGAACGGGCAGAACTGAGACGGTCTCAAATGGGGTTCATTTTTCAAAGCTACAATCTTCTCCCCGTTTATACTGTTTTTGAAAATGTGGAGCTCCCTTTAATTCTTAACAAAGTAGATACACAAGAGAGAGAAAAGCAAGTAGTGGAGGCAATCGAGTGGGTTGGGCTCAGTGACAAAATAAAATCCCGTCCGGCAATGCTTAGCGGTGGCGAATGCCAACGCACGGCTATTGCCAGGGCCATTGTACATCAACCCGCATTGATCTTAGCTGATGAACCTACCGCCAATCTGGACGCGGAAAATTCCCATCATATCATGAAGATTATGGTCCGCCTCAACAAAGAGCTGTCCACTTCCTTCGTTTTTGCTACCCATGATGAAAAAGTCATGGGCTACCTGCGGCGGATCATTCATCTCGAAGATGGGGAGATTGCAAAAGATGAAAATATCGATAAGCCCGAATTTGATGAATAGCGATGCTGTTTAAAATCGCCATAAAAAATCTTCTCGGTGCAGGCATCCGTACCTGGCTCAACGTCTTTGTGACAGCTATCTCCTTTTTTATGATCATCTTCATGTCCGGCATGTACGATGGCATGCGGGAACATGCTATGCAGGTCTCCATTGAAACGGAGATTGCCGGCCGAGCCTACTGGCATCCGGCATATGACCCTATGGATCCCTTCACTTTCGAGGATGCTCATTCCATCCCCCCGCCTGCGGTGACGGCACTGGTAGACCAGGGACAGGCGGTGCCGGTTCGGGTGAGCCAGGCTTCA
>DQOT01000094.1 GCA_015658495.1 Fidelibacterota bacterium
CATGGGTCATTATCTGACAGGATTATGAGTCGCTATGGTGATACACCCCTTGGTATGGTGGAATCGGCTATGGAATTTCTTCGCATTGCTGAAGACGAAAATTATCACGATATCATTCTATCCATGAAAGCCAGCAATACACAGGTGATGGTGCAAGCGTACCGTTTACTGGTCAAAATCATGGTGGAAGAAGGAATGAATTATCCGCTTCATCTTGGCGTGACAGAAGCGGGAGAGGCGGAAGACGGCCGGATCAAGTCAGCCGTTGGAATTGGCACACTCATGGAAGATGGATTGGGGGATACAATCCGGGTTTCATTAACGGAAGACCCGGAAGCTGAGATTCCGGTAGCCCAAGTTTTGGTCAATCGCTATGGGACCAGAGAAAATCATGCGCCGATTCCTGAAATAAAATCCTTCCCTTACGATCCATTTTTCCGGAGAAAACGAAAGACGAATACTTTATTAAATCTTGGTGGTGAGGAGGTGCCGCGAGTCTTTGGTGATCTGTCGGAAAAAAAATCGATTACTTATCGGGACCTAATGCCATTTGGATATATTTATTCTGAAAGCCGGGACAAATGGCATATTTCTGATCAGGCTGTGGATTTTCTTTTTATTGGAGACAATTCCATTAATTTTGAAATTCCTGGAACACTTGGCATTGTTCAGAATTCTGAATCCTTAGATGAAAAAGAACAGCATTATCCTTTATTTTCAATGGATAATGAAAATGCCATTCCGGAAGATCGAGTTTCATTCCTAAAAATAAAATCGAACATTGAGTTTTTCGAAATCATCGATATCCCGTATATGAATAATACAGTTTTAGTTTTAGAAACCGATAACGAGCACGGCTATGCTGAGCAAAGACGGTTTTTCGTTGAGTGCATGAAGAATAAAATTCAAAACCCCATCGTCGTAAAAAGATCGTATCGACATTGTTCCAAGGATGAATTACTACTTTATTCAGCCACAGACTTGGGCGGACTTCAGTTGGACGGTTTTGGAGATGGGATCTGGATCGAATATGATCATGATGCCGGTTTTGTGAATGAAACTGCGTTTGGAATTCTACAGGCCAGCCGATCAAGAATTTCCAAGACAGAATACATCTCTTGTCCATCCTGCGGCCGGACCTTGTTTGATCTCCAGGAAACTACGGCAAAGATCCGTGCTCGGACCGATCACCTGAAAGGTGTCAAAATCGGCATCATGGGCTGCATTGTGAATGGCCCCGGAGAAATGGCGGATGCAGATTATGGATACGTGGGGACAGGAGTTGGTAAGATCTCTCTTTATAAAGGTCAAGATGTGATCGAAAAAAACATCCCTGCAGAATCTGCCGTGGATGCCTTAATCCACCTGATTGATTTCCATGGAGATTGGATTGAACCAGCAGATGTTTAGCATTGTTCATCTATCTCCGAGAATCGTATTTTTCGCCTAAGTAAATCGTTCAAGATGCCTAAAAAGAGTCAACTATGAAAAAACTCATTCCATTTCTTCTCACAATAATTCTGTTCGCACAAACTGGTGAAGGGAAACTTTCACCGGTTGTTACCTATTGGAAAACCTTATCTGTGGACGAAAAAGAAACATTTCTATTTTCTTATTTGACCCAGGTGTATGAAACCCACACAGAACTCCAAAACTCGGTTGGTTATGGCGGCTTTACAGAATGGTATTACGAGAATCGTGCAGAATTGGTCTATGGCATTTTTGATAAACTGAAAGAAGTTACAATTGCTGAAATGGCAGAATGGATCGATGAATTTTATTCCCATGGAGAATATGCAAACCGGCCCTTCTATGAAGCATTGGAATTTGCCTATCGTTTTGCCGATGCCTCAGGCGGCACTATGTGGGAAAAATACGAAAACCTGAAGTTCGAAAAAATTAAACCCGGGAAGGATTAATGTCTTTTCGTCAGCCGAAATTTATACAAAACTGGCTGGAGATTTATAGAGAGGGTGGGTTGATTCATCTGTTGAAAGTGAAAGGGTGTATGGTGCTTGTTGCTTTTTTCCTTTTTTATTTGATCCGTGATTCTGTATTTTATATTCTCATTCCTTATTTAGCTTATTACAATATCAGCTCTTGTTACTGATTTGAATTCGAAAGTTCTCAGCAGCGCCATTCTCGGAATTGATGCTTATGTGGTTGAAGTGGAATGTCATATTACAGGCTCCAGACTCCCAAAGTTTGTTACAGTCGGTTTGCCGGAAGGAGCTGTAAAGGAAAGCAAGGAACGTGTCTCCGCAGCTATCCAGAACAGCGGTTACAAACTTCCCGGAAAACATATCACCGTCAATCTTGCCCCGGCAGATATCCGAAAAGAAGGGTCTGCCTTTGATCTGCCCATTGCAGTGGGACTTTTATCAGCCATTGGCGAAGTGAGTGAAGATTATATAAATAAGATTCTTTTGATGGGTGAATTGGCATTGGATGGCTCGATACGCCCGATCCAGGGAGCATTGCCAATTGCAATCTGCGCAAGAGATAATGGTGTTCCTGGCATCATTGTGCCGGAAGAAAATGCCAAAGAAGCCTCCGTTGTGGAAGGTGTAAAGGTTGCCGGTGCTTCATCTTTAAATGAAGTGATCCAGATCCTGAATGGGATGATCGAGAAAGATGCGTTCAAAACGGACCTGAAAACACATTTCAAGCAACAAAGTAAATATCCACGAGATTTTGCCGATGTGAAAGGGCAGGAACAGGTCAAGCGAGCATTGGAAGTAGCAGCAGCCGGCGGGCATAATGTGATTATGGTTGGTCCACCTGGTAGCGGAAAAACCATGCTCTCAAAACGGATCCCAACCATTCTGCCTGACCTAACACTTGATGAAGCCCTTGAAACGACGAAAATCCACTCTGTAGCCGGCGTTTTACAGAGTAAACTGGGATTGGTGGGCATCCGGCCGTTTCGATCGCCACACCACACAATTTCGGATGCAGGACTTATTGGGGGCGGCACCATTCCAAGACCAGGAGAGGTAAGTCTGGCACATCATGGTGTTTTATTTTTAGACGAATTACCGGAATTCAAAAAGAATGTTTTGGAAGTGATGCGTCAACCATTGGAAGACGGTATGGTTACAATCGCACGGGTAGCATTGAGCCTGACTTATCCCGCGCAATTTATGCTCGTAGCTGCCATGAATCCATGTCCATGCGGTTATGCCACCGATCCAAATAATGAATGCGCATGCTCGGCACAAATGATCCAAAGATACATGAGCCGAATTTCAGGTCCACTTCTAGACAGGATCGATATTCATATCGAAGTACCTGCAGTTCCATTCCAGGAATTGGCTGATAAGGAGGAAGGAGAATCATCAAAGGATATCCAAGGAAGAGTCCAGAAGGCAAGGGAGGTACAGTTATTTCGATTTAAAAAATCCGATAATCTTTTCTCGAATGCCCAGATGGAAAGTCAGGATCTGAAACTGCATTGCACTTTGGACAAAGAATCAGGTGAACTTTTAAAAACCGCCATGGAAAAACTGGGTCTTTCCGCTCGGGCCTATGATCGGATCCTGAAGGTCTCACGAACCATCGCTGATCTGGAAAAAACTGAAAAGATTAATTCCGGTCATATTAGTGAAGCGATTCAATACCGAAGCCTGGATCGGCAATTGTGGTTGGGCTAGTTTCCTTCAATCATCCTGATTGGAGAACAGGCGTAACCCAAATCTCTTTATTCAATCATGTGGGTGTACCGAATTTCTTGACAATCAGGAATTTATTCAGCGTTTCGCGAGATTAGAAGAATGATTGTCGCACGGCATGGTAGGTTAGCCTAGCAGCACGATCATTCCTGATTCTTCCCGGGTGACTTGACGTGCCTTTGAAGC
>DQOT01000140.1 GCA_015658495.1 Fidelibacterota bacterium
GTTCAGGGTTCCCATGCCAATGTCAATGGCGAATTCCCCGGAACCCTAATTGTATTCGGTGTGTTAGACCCTTCATGAAAATCAATCGAATACGAATTATTAAAGGAATCTTTTACCTGTTTTTATTGTGTTTCTTATGGAATTCACAAATATTTGCTCAAGATCAATTTCTCATTAAAAAAAATGTAAATTCAAATCAACAAACGTCAAACTATCCAATGAAAAGAACAGATTCAGAATGGAAACGAATTTTATCGCAAGAGGAATACCGTATTCTTCGTGAAAAAGGTACCGAACGCGCCTTTACAGGAGAATATGATGGGCATTTTGAAGAAGGAATGTATGTTTGTGCCGGGTGTGGAAATGATTTATTTGAATCTGATACAAAATATAGATCCGGCTGTGGTTGGCCTGCTTTTTATGATGCCCTTCCGGAATCTGTAGAAGAAACCAAAGATAACAATTTTGGGATGAAGCGGATCGAGATCACTTGCAGCAAATGTGAAAGCCATTTGGGGCATGTATTTAACGATGGCCCTGATCCAACAGGACTTCGGTATTGCATTAATTCGGTCTCCATGGATTTTAAACTTGACGAAAAGAAATAATGAAAAAGGGTGTAGTAAAGGATTACGATCCCTCTAAGGGATTTGGTTTTATTACAGGCGATGATAAAGAAGATTATTTTGTTCATGTGAGTGGTTTGCGGGAGCACCTTAAAGGTCGGGGACTCCGGGCTGGACAAAAAGTTTCCTTCGATGTTGATTTTGGCATGCGAGGGGATAAGGCGATAAATGTAAAATTGGGGTAATAGTGAATCAACCATTATTAGTTGATTATGGGTAATATTCAGCCATTCACCCTGTTAGATGAATGCCCTTTACACATTTATTTCAATAAAGTAATCTTTTGGTTCAACACCGACCCGGCCGCCTCAACCTGGGCGATATAGCTTCCGGAAGCCAGATTTCTACCGTCTAACTTAAATATATTCCGCCCTGCATTTTGTTTTCCCAATGGATGAGTTTTTAATACATGTCCACGAAAATCCAATAAGCGAATAGTCACATTCCCATTATTTGGTAGAGTATATGAAAGCATGGTGCTTGGATTAAATGGATTTGGGATGGCTGGATGCATTTTGAATTTAGCCGGAATGGGTGTAGTCCTTACAGACAAAGGTGTTTGCACAAATGGGATTGTTTCAAACTGCTGCCCAAATACGTTTGTAGAGATTTCAGTATCCAACCCAAACCAGTCCGTGATGATGGATGTGTAGAGTTGTCTGAAATCATGTTGGATAAAAAGATTATTATTTTGATCCAAATTCGATAAAGAAGGTTGTTCACCAAACATTTCTGGGACAACCTGACTCCCAAAAACCATACACGGTGCAGCACTACCATGATCTGTCCCAGTAGAACCATTCTCAAAAAAGCGTCGTCCAAATTCACTTGTGGTCACAACCATAACTCTATCCATCAATCCCTGGTTTGTCAAGTCTTCCACAAATGCCTGGATTGAATTATTTAGATCCGAGAGAAGATTCGCATGATTATTTCCTTGGATGGCATGTGTATCAAATCCGTGTTTATAAATCCGATAAATCGGTGTTTCCAATCCACCGGAAATCATTTGTGCTGTAAGTGCCATTTGGTATCCAAGGTTCGTACCCGGATATTCAACCGAATTACTTCCCTGGCTGGCTGTTTCGTTGATCACTTCTGCATATTCAAAAGAGAGCAGATCCACTTCACGGATAAAATCCAATTCTTCTCCACCGTAAGTATCCGGGGCTGGATCATTTTCACCCGGAACATATTGACCATTGATGAGATAATACATGGTTTCCGGATCAAAGACCATCATACCTGTATTGGATTCAGATGTTTTGAATTCTAAAAGATTAGCGCTATTAAACTGGATTGCTAATGGATGATCCGGTGCATTGGATGGGAAATCTGGATATTCCTGTTCTAAAAGACGACCGATCCATCCTGTTTGTAAATGTTCATTTGCGTCGGAGCCTGTCACCCAAATATCGGAAGACCGAAAGTGTGATAGATTTGGCTGCGGATAGCCGATACCATGAATCAGGCTCATATTCCCGCTTTGATACAAAGAATGAAAAGCAGAAAGGTTTGGATGAAA
>DQOT01000211.1 GCA_015658495.1 Fidelibacterota bacterium
AAGATCACGAAAAGTATTGGTTGCCGGCTCCGGGAAAGACTACCCGCCAGAAATAACGATTATATCTGGTGAACAACCACGAAGAAATTTAAAACGCGAAGCAATTATCCCCCTGGATAACGATCTTAATTACAAATGATATAAAAAGTTCTACTAAAATCTCAACATAATTTAATATGTGAAACAATATTAAAGATGATGCATTAAAAATTACACATTCAACCCATCTCAGAACGCGCAAAAAAAAAACGAATAATTATGAAAATAATTTAAGTATTAATTGGATTTTTTAACGAAGCGCTTATATAGATCAAGTCACCATTAATAAACGAATCATGGACGTAGCTTCCTTTCACACCGGCATAGGATTCAAAAACTTTACGGATCAATTTTGGAACCTTTTCCCGTATGCTTGTTTTTCTCGATTCAGACATTTTTTCTAAGGCAATAATAATGTTATTCGTTATATCGGTTTTTTGAATCAATTCCAGACCAGATTTGGAAAATTGCTTATTTAAATTTTCTAGAATATTAACGGGTCGAAGATCGCACCAAAGAAAATATCCACCCGGCATTAACACTCGTTTTACTTCAGATAAAAATTTATTCATATCTCCATAGCAATGGGATGATTCAACATTAAGCACCACATCGAATGTTTCATTTTCAAATGGAATATTTTCTGAATCTCCCTCCCCAAAGGATAAGTTTTCAGCTTGGGGGATCTCATTACAAAGTTCAACAGCAGACTCAGAAATGTCAATACCATGGACCGACGCAGGATTTAAATATCGGACAATATAGGAAGCACCACCCCCTCGGCCCGACCCTACCTCTAATATCCTTTTTCCAGAAATATCAACCTGCGTAACCACATGATGATAGAGGTGGATGGGATAGCGCTCAGATTCATCTTCAGAATTCAATTCCGGATAAAACCCATCCTCATCATATCCATAATTCATGAATTTAAAATACTGATCTTTGGCTTTTGTTGTGAAAGTATTATACCACCATTTCCAGAAACGCCGCTTGGTGGAAGGGGAACGCCGGATAAACCAGGCTATGAGTTTTTGAAGCATTTTTATTTACCCTGAAGGCAATAAAATTTAAGACGCACTAATTCTAACAAGGGTGGATTTAAAACCCGGTGTTCGTGATAATGGATCAACCTCTTGACTGACAAGGGAATTCACCTCCGGATAATACATAAGGACCGTCCCCTGTTTTATATTAAAAGGCCTTGCCAAAATAGGGTGGATCGTTCCCGTCCTGTTTTTTACTGTTACCCGATCATCCTTTATAAACCCCATTCGAACCATGTCGTCTTTGTTCATCAGGACAACATCGCGCCGATCCTGTCCCCGGTAAATATCATCATCCTCATAAACCACTGTGTTGAATTGACCCTCGGAGCGAACGCTGATTAACTGGAATTCGCCTTCTTTTAATGGCTCCAAATTGGGAATGGGGTGATAAATAAATTTTGCTTTTCCCGATTCAGTGGGGAAGGTTGGGGCGTGCAAAATTCTCCCGGGAATATGAAACTCTTCTTTTGTGTCGCCCATATTTTCCATGGATTCATACCCGGGAATAATTCTTGAAATGATTTTTCGAATGCTGTTATGATCTTCCAGTTCACCCCAGTTAAAAAGTTCATCGTTCCCCAGAACACGGCTGGCAATTTCAGATATAACTTCAACCTCTGATCGCAGGTTTTGGTGTCGGTTTATTCCCCCATCGCTCAGACGCACAAAACTGAACATGGATTCCTGGGTAGTGCTTTGTTTCTCCTCATCCCGCGCCAGGACAGGAAGAATGATTGTTTCTTTTCCGGTGCCCCAGGCGTGTCCCGTATTTAAAGCTGTGCTGGCATAAATAATTGTTTCAATCTTGGATAATGCGGCAGCTGTGGCTGTGGAATCGGGATTGGAACCATAGAGATTTCCACCCAGACAAAAAGCGAAATCCATTTCATTTTTCTCTGCCGCCTTAATACAAGCCATGGTATCATGCCCAGTCATAGTTGGGACAGAAACACCCTCGGTAGCAAGACGATCAAAGACTGCTGTTTTCAATGCGGGTGTTACTGCCATAGACCCCATCCCCTGAACATTGGAATGGCCGCGGATAGGGAGCAGGCCAGCATGCTTTTTCCCAACCATGCCGCGAAGCAAAGCCAAATTAACAATGGACTGAACACTGGCCGTTCCATGGGCGTGATGGGTGATACCCATACACCAGCCAAAAACCACATTTTGAGCACCTATATATTGTTGTCCAACCGATTCAATTTCTTGGCGGGAAAGCCCAGAACCCAATTCAATATCACCCCAACTTAACTCTTGAATACTTTCCTTAAAATTATCAAACCCTTCAGTAGCAGATTCAATAAAGTCGGAATCGATTTGACCTTTATCCAAAATAGTTTTTGCCAATCCACTAAAAAGAGCAAGGTCGCCACCGGGGCGAACCTGTACATAGTCTGATGCAATTTTGGAACCAAACAACAGGCTCATGGGATCCGATGGAACCCGGAATTCAACCAATCCTTTTTCAACCACCGGATTGATAACAATCACCTTGCCGCCGCGCCTGCGGATATTTTTTAGTTTTGTCAAAAGGCGTGGATGGTTGGAGCTTGGATTGGCACCGATCAGGAAAAACAGATCACAATGATCCAGGTCTTCCAGTTCAATGGTGGCGGTGCCGGTTCCCAATGAGCCCGTGAGCCCTACACCACTGGCCTGGTGGCAATAAAAAGATCAATTATTGATATGGTTGGTTCCGTATATGCGGGCAAAGAGCTGGAGCAGAAACCCCGCTTCGTTTGAAGAGCGCCCGCTAAAATAAAAGAAAGATCGATCAGGATCGGTGCTCTTAAGCTTTGATTCTATGCGACCGAATACATCATCCCAGCTCACAGGTTTGTAATGCGTATCGCCCGGCGCAAGAAGAAGAGGAGTTGTGATACGACCCGCATGTTCCATCTCCCGTGGAGA
>DQOT01000215.1 GCA_015658495.1 Fidelibacterota bacterium
AAACCACTAACTGAAATCAAATTATGACGGGCTTTTTTTAGTATCATTTTGTATCGTCAGAATCACAACTGTCAAAATTAGACCACTTAAATTTTTACTTTTGCAGCATATTGTTTTTAACTTGGAATTGTCGTAGTTACTGTTATTTTTATGGAGAAGTATTTTCACTCCATTTTTAAGAAATATCATGGAAACATTAAACATTTTTCTTATAGGCGCGGGAACAGGGGCCTTCTTTTCGATTATCAGCATGGTGCTGATCAATGCCTCCAACTCCGAACAATATCCTCTTGGTGGATTTCTACCCGCGTTATGGATGTTCGCAGAGTTGGGTGGTTCATCCCAAATTGTGGTTGCTGGAATTTTAATGATGGGTGGTTTGATGGGTTTTTATCTGACTCTTACATTTTGGAAGGAACGTCCGGCAGCATTGAAAAATAAACTGCCACAGGAAACGAATAGTGTAAGTAACTCAAAAGCAGCAGTTGCAGACGAACACACGACCATAATAGTCAGCGGGAAATCTTTAACAGAGTTTCTGTAAAACTGCATCAGATTTTAGCTGATAATATTGTATTCCGGACCAAATGGGAACCCGGTGATATTTTCAGCACCATCTTCTGTCACAACAAGAATATCGTGTTCACGATAACCTCCGGCGCCAGGCAGAGTTTCCGGAAGCATTACCATTGGTTCAATTGAGACAACCATGTTCGGTTCCAGGACAGTTTCAATATCCTCACGTAATTCCAGTCCCGCCTCACGTCCGTAGTAATGAGAAAGTGTACCGAAGGAATGTCCATAGCCAAAAGTACGGTACTGCAGCAAATCATGTTTGATAAAAATCTCATTCAGTTCCTCAGCAATATCACAACATCGCACTCCGGGTTTAATAAGTTCCAACCCCCTTCGGTGCACCTCGACATTGGCCTCCCAAATTTCTAGATGACGCTCTGATGCATGATCAAAAAATAAAGTCCTCTCTAAAGCCGTGTAATAGCCTCCAATCATCGGAAAACAATTCAGGCTTAGAATGTCCCCTTTTTGAATTTTGCGGGTACTGACAGGATTGTGAGCACCATCGGTATTGATTCCGGATTGAAACCAGGTCCAGGTATCCATTATGTCACTTTCCGGATAGCGTTTTGCAATTTCCCGTACCATCGTCCGGGTGGAATGCAGAGCAACTTCATGTTCCGGAACGCCTTCCCCGATTGCCTCCACACATGCCGCTCCACCAATATCACCCACTTTAGCACCATTCCGGATCAATTCTATTTCTTCCGCGGATTTAACCATCCGCTGCCGCATTGTCATTTTTGAAATGTCAACCAGTTCGGCGTCAGGAAGAGCATCCTGAAGCTTTTTCAGGTTTTCCAGATTGATGTGATCATACTCAATTCCAACACGTCTGGAATTCGCTATTTCATGCTGGATAGCCCTGAAATAATTATCACGTTCCCAATCCGTGAAAATAATATTGTCACCAAAACCACGCCTCCATGGTTGCCCGCCGTCAATATTCGCGGTTATAGACTTGAGTTTATCCTGCGTTACCACCAAACCATAAGGACGCCCGAATGAGCAATAAACAAAGTGATTGTAATAATTGATGTTATGGATGGATGTAAAAAAAACGGCATCCACTTTTTCTGTTTCCATTTCTGACCTTAACTTGGCCAAACGGTTTTCCATTTC
>DQOT01000286.1 GCA_015658495.1 Fidelibacterota bacterium
GGAATTCAATCAAATCAAGATGCCATTTTGACATTAGAAGAAAATTTAAAAGCACAAACAGATGAACTCACTTCCGGAATGGAAAAAATGTTAGATGATTTTAACCAAGAAATGAAAACAATTGGTCAAACGCTTGATGATCAGAATAATAATTCATTAAGAGCACGGAAAAAGATTTTAACTGATCTCAATGATTTTAAGGATGAATTTACAAAACTAAAAAATAAGGTCAGCAGTCTGAATAATAATATTACTTCACTGGAAGGCGATATCAAGACACTTAATAGAAAGGTTGACAAAATTCCTACCAACAAATAGCGATTCAGTTCTGCTATCCTTCAAGATTATTTATTAAAATCCGACCCCTAAATTTTCAAGTTTTTTTCAAATTAAACTCTAAAGAGAGAATGAGGTAACCATGGCATGTAGTTTGCGAACATTTACACTCCTTTTCACAATTACCCTGATCTTTGCACAAGACCCTGAAACCTTGCTTGGCAAAGGTGAATCTCAATTATCATCCGGTGATTTGGCTGACGCAGAATCATCCTTTAATGCAGCCCTTCAGACGGATCCATCTTTTGCGCCTGCATTACAGGCATTGTCAAAGCTGTATTTGCATAAGGGAGATTTGAAAAAAGCAAATGAATATTCCAACCAAGCGGTGCAGGCAGATGAAGATTTCCGGGACTGGGCCAACCAGATCGGTAAGATTACAGATCATATCCAAAATGGAAATCGTAATGTTCAGCAGAGACTGTATGATGAAGCAATCAAAGAATATGATGCGATATCTGCTGCGCACCCCTATTTCCCCGATGCAGAATTTTATAAAGGATTGACCCGATTTCGGCAAAAGGATATCGAAGGGGCAGCACGTCATTTCAGTAATGCACTGAAGCTATATCCTGACCATCTCAAAGCGAGAAAGGGATTGGATAATGTTACCAAACAGTTTTTGAATGCCGGGAACAAATCCTATAAACGGGGAAATCTTAGTAAGGCAACCAGTTACTATGAAAAAGCGTTGAAATTTGATCCTGAATTTTATCTTGCGTATTACCAATTAGGCGTGTTGGAAAAGAAAATGGGAAATTCTATTAAAGCGATCGATCATTTAAATAAAGTATTGGAGATCAAACCCGACCACGATAAAACATGGTTCACCCTGGGAACGGCTCATGAAACGGATGGACATACGGAGGAAGCCATCACCCATTACAATAAAGCGATCGAGATCAATCCCGGCTATTCCAAAGCCTATGGGAACCTGGGAAAACTTTATACAGAAAAACAGGATTACAAACAGGCTGAAGTCATCCTGAAAACAGTGATCCAAATTGACCCAGGTTATGCTGACGGATTCATGAGATTGGGACTGCTTTATATTGAACAGGAAGAATTTGAAAGTGCTGCTGAAAACCTGGCCATGGCAACGAGTCTGGACGAAAAGGATTATAATAAATTCTTTAACCTGGCAACCGCTTATAATTATCTTGAAAAATATGACGGTGCCGCAGTTGCTGCCCAAACCTGTGTTGACCTTAAACGGAAATTCGGTGGTGGATGGTTAGAGTTGGGATTGGCTGAAATGGGTCGGGGAAATAAGACGCGAGCTAAAAAGCATTTCGAGGAAGCGAAAAAGGATAGAGATTGGCGTGAAATGGCTGAACGTGAAATTGACGAGATCAATAATCCTGCTAAATACGAAAAATAAATTATATGTCAGATCTGATGATTAAGGGTGTTGTATTTGATCTAGACAATACGTTACTCGACTTCATGAAAATGAAGGAATTTGCTGTAAAGGCTGCTATCAAAAGCATGATTGAAGCAGGTTTGGAAGTAGATGAAGAAAAATCTTACAGCGAAATCATTTCTATTTACGAACAATTTGGGTGGGAGAATCAAAAGGTCTTTGATGTCTTTTTAGAAAAATCCATTGGTCATGTCGATAATAAATTTCTTGCTGCCGGCATTGTGGCTTACCGGCGGGCCAGAGAAGCAAATCTCATGGCCTATCCCAATGTGAATGAAACACTCATGGCCCTTGCAAAATCCGCGATCAAGATGGGTCTGGTGTCAGATGCACCAAGCCGTGAAGCATGGATGCGCATCTATTATCTGAATTTGTACCATTTCTTTGATGTGGTCATCACCCTCGATGACAGCGGTGAGAGGAAACCGTCTGCAAAACCTTTCCAAATGGCATTGGATCGCATGGGACTTCGACCGGAAGAAACCGTTATGATTGGCGATTGGCCAGAACGGGACGTTGTTGGCGCACAACAGATTGGAATGAAAACTGCATTCGCACGATATGGTGATACATTCGGTACACTGCAATCCGGAGCCGATTGGGATTTGGATGACATTTACCAACTCGTTGGCATCATAAACGAGTTTAACAGCGGTGGTTGATATTTTCATTGGGACGGATCTGGTGGAAGTCACCAGGATCCGTTCCGCTATCCAAGAAACCGGTGATCGGTTTCTGAATCGTATTTACACTAAAACCGAGCAGGACTATTGTCAATCAAAAGCAAATCCCGAAATTCATTATGCCGGCCGCTTTGCGGCGAAAGAAGCAGTTATGAAAGCTCTGAAATCATCGGGAATAAATGCCCCCATTTCATTTGATTCTATTGATATACAATCATCGAATACGGGCGAACCCATTGTGGTTATGGATCTGAAATTTGGCGGACAGTGTAGAGTTTCCATTTCTCACACGGATTCCCACGCTATCGCCTCGGCCATCTATACACCTGAATGAGATTATTAACCCCGTCCCAGGCTCGTGAATTGGATCGAGTCTCCATGGGAAAAATGGGGATTCCAGGTGAAAAACTCATGGCAAATGCTGGAATATGTATTTCACAACTAGCTATGGAAATGGTGGCCAATATTCATGACCCTTTCATCCTTATTATATGTGGAAAAGGGAATAATGGCGGAGATGGTTTTGCAGCCGCATCAATTTTAATTGAAAAAAAATATAAGGTAAGAATCCACACAATTAACTATGTAAATGAATTAAAGGACTATTCATTAAATTTTTACTTGAAGTGTGAACGCCTAGGAATTGACACAACTTATGGGAAATCACTCCCCGATCTGTCAATACCTGACTTAATCATCGATGCATTATTAGGAACTGGATTTAAAGGTGAATTAAGGGCGCCATTGATCCCATGGGTAAAATGGATCAATAGTACCAGCTCAAAAGTGTTGTCCGTTGATATTCCTTCGGGATTGGATGGGAATTCTGGATTGGTGAATCCGATTGCTGTCAAAGCAGAAACGACGGTGACATTTGGTGCCCCCAAAGTTGGCATGTTATTTCGGGATGGAAAGGAACACTTAGGAAATGTAATAACAGGTGAAATTGGGTTTCCAGACCTGGATGAGTTGAAATTGTCCGGTTTAAATTGGAAAATATTCCCTGAATCATTCGCTGAAAAATCACTCAAAAAACCAAAAACTGATTCCCATAAGTATTCTGCCGGAAAAGTATTGGTGGTTGCAGGGTCAAAAGGAATGACCGGTGCAGCTATTTTATCGACTTATGGTGCACTTCGATCCGGTGCAGGGCTCACAATCACCACAGCACCGGCATCCTTAGACGAGATATATGAACGATCTATTATCGAGGGGATGACCCTTGCTTTGGACGATGAGGGATCTGGTCATTTATCTATCGATCATTTTGATGAAATCATGGATAAGGTGGCGTGGGCAGACGCTGTTGTTTTAGGTCCCGGTCTAGGGAGAGAAAATGAAACAAAGGCATTGATAAAAAAGTTAGTTGAGTCTATTCATAAACCGCTCGTGTTGGATGCAGATGGACTTTTCCCTTTTTCAAAAAAAATGGACGAATTAAATGAGCGGGAATTCCCGCTTATCATAACGCCCCATATTGGCGAATTATCCAATTTAACAGGTATTGAAAAAAATAAGATCATTTCTGAATTCCCAAATGTGATGACAGAAATCATGCATAATTTCCGTTACATCGCATTGGTGAAACAGGTACCATCATGTTCATTTTATGAGAATAGAGCCATTGTTAATTCCACCGGGAATCCCGGGTTAGCAACGGGCGGAACCGGGGATGTCTTATCCGGGATAATTGCCAGTTTTATTGCGCAGGGATTGGATCTGTTTAACGCAACATCACTTGCTGCATTTATCCACGGAAAAGCATCGGATAATCTTATCAAGGAAAAAGGCTTTCGTGGACAAATTGCATCCGATCTTCTGATCCAAATTCCCAGGGTTATTGCTCAGTATGAAAAATCCTAAAATACACTTTTTTGGATTTCTGGGATTGATCCTCCTGGGATCCAGTATTCCGGGAAATTCTATGCCGCCCATTTTTGCCTTCACTTGGGATAAATTGCTCCACGTTGCAGAGTATTCCATAGTCGGGTGGTTGGGGTATAGAGCCTATTTTTCTGAAATTAAAACGCCCCTTGTTTATGTAATCCCTTTGAGCATTTTGTTTGGCTGTTTCGATGAAGCATGGCAATCCATGATCCCGGGGAGATTCCCCAGTCATTATGATGTTTTCGCAGATGGAATTGGTGTAATTTGCGGTGCCTTGACCGGCTCATTCATGTATAAAAAATCCGAATGATTCAACGTCTATATATTAAAGATTTTGCCATTATTGATGAGGTCAATCTCAACCTGAAACCGGGATTCACCGTGATTACCGGAGAGACAGGTTCAGGTAAATCCATCCTTCTCGAAGCATTGGGAATTTCTCTGGGCGCAAAAGCAGATAAGATCATGGTTCGGGATGGCTCGCAAAGGGCTGTCATCGAGACTGAATTCAAGGAAAATGCTTTTCGCCGGCTCATTTCAAATAAGGGCAGAACCAAGGCGTATCGTAACGAAGAACCCATTACTATCGGCGATCTTGTAAAAGCCAATAAAACCACTGTGGATTTCCACGGGCAGCACGATCAACAACTCATCCTGGATGTAAACCGGCACATCGATTATTTGGATCGGTATTGTCATCATAAAAAGGATGTAGTGTACGTTGGAGAAATATTTCAGGAATTAACATCGCTGCAGTCACAGTTGAGCCATGCACGAAGGTCTGCAGATGAAAGACGGGATCGGTTGGAACTCTTGAAATTCCAGGCCAGTGAAATTGATGCGGTCAATCCAAATATCGGTGAAGACCTTGAATTGGATAAAGAATACAAAAAATTGAGCCATTTGGAAGACATTTTGAAAACGCTTCAATCCGTCCAAAATCAAGTCAATACAGGCGATAATTCTGTTATCGATATATTGGAGCAAAATCTTCGGTCTGTGGAGTCCTTATCCCGGTATGATGAAGAATTGAAAAAAATATCGGATTTGCTTCAATCGTCACTTATTCAACTGCAGGAAGCTGGGTCTGATATCTCAATTAGATTATCCGGATCAGAATTTGATCCGAAAGAATTAGCAGAAGTGGGAGAGCGTCTCCAGGCGCTTGAAACATTAAAAAGAAAATATGGGGGTTCCATTGAATCAGTCATGGAAAAAAGGGAATCGATTCAAGCAGAAGTCAAATCACTCACCTGTCTAGAATTATCTGAAGATGAACTCCTTCGCCAGATCAAAACCAAAGAGGATGAATTTTCCAATTTAGCAATCCGACTTCATCATTCTCGAATAAAGAATTCTAAAACACTTTCCAGCAAGATTGAAAATGCTATGTCTGGACTTAATATGCCCGGTGCGGTATTCGAGATCAAATTATCCCAGAAGAATTCAGAAAATGGCTTTGTAGCTTTCAAGGGTGAACACTATGAAGGAAATGTAAAAGGAATCGATACTGTAGAATTTTTTCTTTCTGCAAATCAAGGTGAATCGGTGAAGCCCTTTGCATCCATTGCCTCCGGTGGGGAAATATCACGGATCATGCTGGCGATCAAAGCTGTATTTCAGGACCTGGATCCGGTGCAGACACTCGTCTTTGATGAGATCGATTCGGGCATCTCCGGAAAAGCAGCAGAGAAAGTAGCAGAACAATTATTGAAACTTTCCAAATCAAAACAGGTTTTTTGCATTACACATTTATCACAGATTGTCCGGAAAGCAGATCATCATCTGCACATCGTCAAGTTTGTAAAAAATGGACAAACGTTTGTAAAAGCGAATTATTTAAATGAATTAGAAAGTCCCCAAGTGATCAATGAATTATTTGTAGGGACGGAAATGACGAGCGCTTAATGGATAAAATTTTAATTGAAGGGCAAAAGCCCTTATCGGGCTCAGTTATGATCAGCGGTGCTAAAAATGCTGTACTGCCTATCATGACGGCCGCATTGATGGCGGAGGGAAAATCGGCGCTAACCCGCGTACCTGATCTGCGAGATACCCGAACCATGATTCGATTGATGAAGATCGTTGGTGCGACCTGTTCCTTTAAAGATGGGCGGCTTGAGATTAATGCCAGTACCGTGAACAACCCGGAAGCACCCTATGATCTAGTGAAAACCATGCGGGCATCTTTTTACGTTTTGGGTCCGCTCTTGGCTCGGTTTGGCGTGGTAAAAGTGTCTCTGCCCGGCGGATGCGCATGGGGACCGCGACCGGTTGATTTTCATTTGAAAGGATTGGAAAAACTGGGCGCCAAGATCACCCTGGAAAGTGGATATATTATTGCTGAGGCAAAACGGCTCAAAGGGGCTGATATCAGTTTTGAATTTCCATCTGTCGGTGCCACTGGAAATATTGCCATGGCTGCCGTCACAGCTGAAGGTACAACGATCATCGAAAATGCAGCGCGAGAGCCGGAAATTGTTCAACTTTGTGAATATTTAAATGCCATGGGCGGCTGCATTGGTGGCATTGGAACAACGAGACTCACAATTGACGGCGTTGATGAATTGCACCCGGCAGACATTGATGTGATCCCGGATCGGATTGAAACAGGTACTTTTTTAATAGCGGGTGCTTTGTCGGGGGAGATTACCCTGAACGGCGTGAATCCCCAACACCTTGATGCTGTCCTTCTGAAATTAAAAGAAGCGGGTTGTAATGTTTCTACAACAAGTAATTCAATCACCATTGCGCCGGCAGAAACAATTCAGGCTGTGGATATGACAACAGCTGTTTATCCTGGATTCCCCACCGATCTCCAAGCCCAGTGGGTGGCACTTATGAGTCTCGCTAAAGGCTCTTCAATGATCACCGATACGGTTTATCACGACCGCTTCAGTCATGTACCGGAACTCAATCGCTTTGGGGCGAACATTAAAGTGGATAATAATACAGCCTTCGTCCGCGGTGTGGATGAATTGGTCGGTGCACCTGTCATGTCCACCGATATTCGGGCCAGTGCGTCATTGATCGTTGCAGGACTTGCGGCAAAAGGGATAACTGAAGTGAGCCGAGTGTATCATATTGACAGGGGATATGAGCAGATCGAAGAAAAATTCCGTTCACTTGGTGCCAATATTTGGCGGGAGAATCCAAATGCATAAAATGCTTTTTTTAGTGCTTAAATGAAGTAACTTTTTTATCCGATATTTTAAGAGTATCAAGGTATGAAGGTAGTGATAATCGGTGGTGGCGAAGTGGGTTTCCATGTCGCTAAAGCCCTAAGCGAAGAAAATTACGATATAACAGTTATCGATATTGACCCGTACAAGTGTCGGCGTGCTTCCGAAAACTTGGACGTCATTGTTGTAGAGGGGAATGGCGCCAGTCCTAAAACACTCACTGAAGCTCATGTGGGGGAAGCGGATTATGTATTATGTTTGACGCGCGTTGACGAGGTCAATTTGATCGCGTCCCAGCAAGCCCATAAACTGGGTGCCAATAAGATTATTGCCCGCCTTCGAAATCAACAATATACTGCGCACGATTCTATTATTCGACCGGAAAAATTCGGTGTGGATGTAGTGATTCATCCTGAAAAAGCCGCCTGTGAAGAGATTATGCGCTTGGTAAAACATCCCTATGCTGTCCAAGTCATGGATTTTGAAGCGGGACGCCTCACCATGTTAGGTCTCCATATTAATGGAGATTGTGAAAACCTGAATGGAAAACCACTGGGCAAAGTTTGTATGGAAAACAGCCATTTCCGGTTTGGAGTGATTGCTGTACTTCGCGGTTTGGAGACCATTATTCCCTGGGCTGATTTCGAATTCCAGGATGGCGATATCTGTTATTTTATTATCAAGACAGAAGATATTGAAAATTTATTAGGATTGCTCTGCAAGGAAGTAACAGAAACCCACCGGGTTATGATTATCGGTGCATCCAAGATTGGGCGATCCCTAGCGAAGGATTTACCCAGTGATTCAATTAATGTCCGTTTGGTGGATTACAACCGTCCCAAAGCAGGGCAGATTTCCCATAATATCGATGAGTCCATGATCATTTATGGCGATGGGACTGATATTGAATTTTTAAAATCAGAAAATATCCAAGATGTAGATAGTTTCATTTCTGTCACCGAAAATGAGAAGACCAATTTGATAGCTGGACTATTAGCAAAGCATCTGGGCGCGAAACAAAGTATTATCCACATCTCTACAACGGAATATATCCCTACGATTCAGGAAATCGGTGCAGGGGCCGTCATCAGTAAAAACCTATCTACTGTGAATTCTATCTTAAAAGAACTCCATACAGATGTGACTGAAATTCCCGTTGTTACCTTTGATGAGATTGAAGTGGATGTGATTGAATTTCAGCCAGATGCAGGAAGCCTTGTGACCCAGCGTCCACTAAAAGAATTGAATTTTCCTAAAGATAGTATCGTTGGGATGATCAATCATCATGGTAAGATTCGCATTGCCCATGGGTCATCTATCCTTACAGATGATGACACAGCATTGGTCTTCGCAAAACCAAAAGCCATCAGTAAATTGAAAAAATTGTTCGGATCATGAGACCCAAACCTCTCCTGAATATTCTCGGGGCGCTTCTCTCAATTTTAGGCATGACAATGATAGTGCCTATTTTTATATCCTATGGCTATGGCGAATCTGACCTGAATGGATTCCTGTATTCAGCATTGATTTGCATAAGTATCGGGTTACCGGTTTGGATCATGACGAGGCATCGCAGACCTCTGACCAATCGAGACGGGTTTGCGATTGTTACATTTTCCTGGATCATCACGGCTGTGGCAGGCGCATTGCCATTCTATTTTTCCGGTGCTATCCCCAACATCACAGATGCATTTTTTGAATCCATGTCCGGCGTAACCACGACGGGTGCATCCATCATTGGGAATACAGACACTCTTCCAAATCTGCCCAATGGCATTGAAAGCCTGCCCCACGGAATCCTGTTTTGGCGGTCTTTCATTCAATGGATCGGCGGTATGGGAATTGTGGTATTTTATATTGCAATTCTTCCGTTACTGGGTGTGGGGGGTGTACAGTTATTCAAGGCAGAGGTCCCGGGTCCCGTGGCGGATAAGATCACGCCTCGCGTTCGTGAAACGGCGAAGTTCCTCTGGATTGTTTATGTTGGGATCACAACTGCAGAAGCCATTGCCTTAATGGTGGCCGGCATGGGTGTTTTTGATGCGATTTGTCATTCTTTTACCACCATGCCAACCGGAGGATACTCCACTAAAAATGCTAGTATTGGATATTACGATAGTATGGCCATTCAATATATCATCATTTTCTTTATGTTCCTGGCCGGTATCAATTTTACCCTACATTTTCATGCGATAATGGGGAATATGAAATCCTATTTTAGAGATAAGGAGTTTTTGACCTATTTTGGAATTATTATTGTTGCTGGTTTTCTTATTTTCTTAAGTATTTCTGTTGGTGAGAATGAATGGACAGAAAAACATTTCCGTGATTCGCTTTTTCAGACAGTTGCAATTTTAACCGGTACCGGTTATAGTACAGCAGATTATGAATTGTGGACATATTTTGCTCAATTTATGCTCTTATTTATGATGTTTATCGGTGGCATGGGTGGTTCTACTACCGGTGGAATGAAAATTGTTCGTATTATGCTCTTGTTCAAATATGCTGCGAAGGAAACACGGCGTATGCTTCATCTTAAAGCAATTCTACCTATTCGGATTGGCAGTCGCTATATTCCCGAAGATGTGATCCGCAATACTTTGGGATTTTTTCTATTCTACATATCATTTTTTATTTTTACAACCATGGTGTTGACAGCCATGAATATTGATCTTGAATCTGCCATTGGTGCGTCAGCTAGTGCCATTGGCAATATTGGTCCGAGTTTAGGAGCATTTGGACCCACAGATAATTATGCATTGTTACCGACATTCGGTAAATGGTTGTTGAGTTTTTGTATGCTTTTAGGGCGTTTAGAAATTTTCACCGTGATGGTACTCTTTAGCCGAACTTTTTGGAAATAAGGAATTAAATGTTTATTAATAGAGAAATAATAGACCAAGTTGGGATTCTGACCATTGATCGGCAAGATGCTCTGAATGCCGTGAATCCTCACATACTCAAGGAATTGGACCAGGCTGTGAAGGACTTTATTGCAGATGAGAATGTAGGCGTCATTATTTTGACTGGAGCAGGAGAAAAAGCATTTATTGCCGGTGCAGATATTAAGCTCATGCAGCAGTTAGATACCCAAGGAGCCTTGGATTTTGGCAAGTTGGGTCAGGAAGTAACCATGACTATAGAAGACTCTCCAAAACCGGTTATTGCTGCTGTTAATGGTTTTGCTCTTGGAGGTGGCTGTGAGATTAGCCTTGCATGCCATATTCGATTTGCCAGTGAAAATGCTATGTTTGCTCAACCGGAAGTGAAATTAGGGCTTATTCCTGGATGGGGAGGTACACAAAGGTTGCCAAGGATTGTGGGAAAAGGTAATGCCATTGAGCTCATTATCGGGGGACACATGATCGATGCCAATGAAGCATTACGGATCGGATTAGCCAATAAGGTTTTTCCGTTAGATAACTTGATGAATGAAGCGTTAAAATTTGCAAAACTTGTTTTAGGAAATGGTCCCAATTCTGTGGCTGAATCATTACATTGTATCAATGAATCTGCCGGGCATTCACTCATTGAAGGATTGAATTTGGAAGTGGAGGCATTCAGTGATCTGTTTGGGACAGATGAGACGACGGAGGGACTCATGGCATTTGTAGAAAAAAGAAAAGCTGATTTTCGATCTTAATGCATCGTTATTCTATTCTTGCCCTTGGGGCATTTGATTATATCTTAAATAAAACCGGGAATGCGCTTATACGGTATCGCCCCGAAGAAGTGGTCGCAGTGATCGACCCGGAAAAAGCAGGACAAACAGCTCAGCAGGTTTTGGGGTGGGGTGGGGATATTCCCTGTGTATCGAGTTTTAATGACACCAAAGGATTTGACTCAACCCATCTCGTTATTGGAAGTGCGCCCCAAGGTGGCGATTTAAATGATGCTTACCGCAAAGAAATCCGGGATGCAATCATTTCCGGCTGCCATATCATTAGCGGGATGCATATTTTTTTAAATGATGATTCGGAATTTTCTCATTTAGCAAAAGAAAATGGCATTAAGATCACGGATCTTCGCCGTCCCCCTAGTCCACCTCATTTTCCCAAGGGCACATGGAAAAACCGAAAATTTCCCGTATTGCTCATTGTTGGTTCCGATTGTGATACAGGTAAAATGACTACGGCATGGGAGATTTTCGAAGCACTCAAAAAAAGAAATCGGAAAGTGGAATTCGTGGGCACAGGGCAGACAGGTATCCTTTTGTCTGGAAAAGGTGTGCCCATTGATGCTGTTGTCTCCGATTTTTTAGCAGGGGAGACCGAACACTGTTTAAATCAGCTACCAGGGGATACTGAATTGGCACTTGTGGAAGGACAAGGTGCACTAAACAATATGTTTTATTCCAGCGTCACCTTAGGACTCATCCATGGATCCATGCCGGATTTTATGGTTCTTACCCATGAACCTGGTAGGGAATTGGATTGTGCGGATCATCCATTTCCTGATATGAAAAAAATGCTTCAAATTCATATAGACATCATGAAACCGTTTAAGAAATCAACTTTTCTAGGGATGAATTATCTCACCTTGAAACTGCATGATGACCTTGCCATGGAAACGTGTAATTCTGCCCGGGATCGATATGAGATGCCTGTGACAGATCTTGTGAGATTTGGCGGGCGGCAACTCATTAATACGATTGAAAACGCCATGGACGAATGGAGCTGACGTTTACCACGTATCGGATCCAACTTCATCACACCTTCGGGATTGCCCGCAGCGCTAATGATTGGTATGATGTGGTTTTTATTTATTTAAAAGACCGCAACCTTATTGGCCGGGGAGAAGCTGCACCGTCGCTTCGATATAACGAATCCACGGAACGGATTCTGTCTGTCCTGAAGCAAAAAGTGAGATTCCCGGAAGATTGTTCAAACAGGGATGTGATCTGGAATTATGTTTTACCCCAACTGAAAGGGATCAAAGCGTTGGAAGCAGCTTTCAGCATGGCGCTCTGGGATTGGTGGTCACAAAAGAATGAAAAAAGCGTATCTGAACACCTGGGGATGGCGAGGACAGAAATGCCAATCACCAGTTTTACCATTGCCATTGGCGATTTGGATGAGATTGGCCAAAAAATTGAAGAAGCGCAACCCTACACTATACTGAAAGTGAAATTGGGGACACCGAACATGGATCGTGAAATTATGACCGAGATCCGCCGCCACACGGATAAAGTCATCCGAATTGATGCCAATGAAGGATGGCAGCCGGAAACAGCTCACCATTTTTGTCATTGGCTTGCGGACCAAAATGTAGAATTTGTGGAACAACCTTTTCCCGCAGATCAATTAGAGTATACAGCCGCGTTAAAGGAAAAGTCTCCACTGGATATCTATGCAGACGAAAACAGCATGGATTCGGCAGATATTCCCCAGATTGCCCATGCATTTGATGGGATCAATATTAAATTGATGAAATGCGGTTCCTTAGAAGAAGGCAAACGCATGATAAATTTGGCGCGATTCCATGACCTGAAGATCATGCTGGGATGTATGGTGGAATCTTCGGTGGGAATTACGGCAGCTGCCCAATTGGCTGGCAAAGTGAATGCAGCGGACCTAGACGGTAACCTGTTGATCAATAATGATCCTTATCGTGGGGTCACCGTGGAAGATGGTCGATTAGTTTTGCCTGAGGGATATGGTTTGGGATTGAGTTTAGACGATAGTTTTGGGGAGAAATTCAATGAACTTAAATAAATCCAAGTCAAGATTCTTCCTACCTGACCTGTTTAGATGCATGTGGCAGGCTGGCATTTCGCTTCGCTACATTCTGAATGATATTTTTTTAATTTAGCGATCCTTCGTAACCTTTCCTGCCTGCCGTAACAGCAGTGCAGGCAAGGCGGCTAACAAAATATGAAAATACTTGGAATAGAACATATAGGAATTGCCGTAAAAGACCTGGCGAATGATTCCCCATTTTGGAAACATGTTTTAGATATTTATCACAGTTCAACTGAAGTGTTGGAAGACCAAGGCGTTACCACGGATATTTATGGTACGGGAAAAGGGAAAGTTGAATTATTGGAAGCGACAAATCCAGATTCTCCTATTGCAAAATTTATAGATAAACGCGGTGCAGGAATTCATCATGTGTGTTTTGAAGTAGATGATATAATTGAAGCAATACAAGAACTTAAAGAAAATAATATTCAGGTTTTAGGCGACACTTATTCCATTGGGGCAGAGGGATATAAAGTGGTGTTTATTCACCCCAGATCAACGGGTGGTGTATTGGTAGAGTTAGCTGAAAAGCCGGAATAGCCAACCTTTCAACCCAATATTGTTAAACAGACCAGGGGTTATTTCTTGTCTCTTTTAGGAAAAATAAGAAGTTTTTTAGATTTTTTTGATTTCGAATTTTTTCGTCTTTTTTCTTTTTTAATGGTGGTTTGTTTCATGGGATTCTGAGTCACATCATTCAGGTCCGTGTCTTTTCTTATCTTCCCTTTAGCATAGGTGGTTCTACGAATTTCTTTTCCTTTATTATCGTAAAATACCCAAAGACCATTTCGTTTCGAATCTTTTATTAAACCACGCTCTTTTACATTTCCATTGGAATAATATTTTAGGATAAGTTCGTGCCCTGGAGGTGTCACATGTGCAATGACGTCTTTGGATTTGTTAACCACCGTGGTATCGTATTTCACATAGGTTTGCCTTAATAGATTTCTTATTGTATCTTGTATAAGAGTAGTATCAAAGGTCAAAATCTTCAATGTATCAAAAACTACAGATCGATATTTCATTTCCGGTCCGATAAACTTGCTATTGTTGGGCCTGTTTAAAATGCTTTTGACCACAGCAGATGAATAGATCTTTTGAAATTTTATATATTCATCATTAGCCTTATCCCAATCACCACCCGCCTCATAAAGCGCCTGGTTAATCCATTCCTGTGCTGTAGGGTCACCTGTATCACGTGCGCGAATGGCATCATCCAGTGAATTCCATTTTGGGAATTGAGATCGCTGCCTATCGGTCATATCGGGAGTAAAACTGGAGGAATGGGTATGAATTGTTACAGTATCATTATTGAAAATAACGAGCGTATCATAAACGACTGTAGAATCAAAGGCAAATAACCAAAGGGAATCTCTAATCACCGTTGTATCATAAGCGAAGACCCAACTTGTGTCATAAATAAGGACGGTATCAAACGCAAATGCCCAGAGTGTATCTCTGACAACAGTTGTGTCATAGGTGTAAAAAAAGGCAGTATCCAACACAACCATGGTGTCATAGTTTGTTTGCACAATGGTGGTTGTATCATACCGGTTAATATAAAGACTATCAATAACAATGACAGTATCATACACGGTTGTTGTTGCATTGGTATAGATAAATGTTGAATCAAAGACGGTTGTTGTGTCATATAAAGTGGTATAAACAAAAATAGTATCAGTCTGGCGTTTTCTGGATTGTTCATTCAGGAACTCTATTTGCAATCCCAGGTGTTCCAACTGATTTTTAAATTTTAATTCCAAACGCTGTAACTGTATCTGAACCTGAGTTTCTTTATAATAGGTCGTCTTTGGCTTTTCTTCACCCTTCTCAAAAAATGGTTTTGGCGCTTTAATAATAGCACCGGTTTGCGTGCGGTACACCTTCCATTTTTTAGTACTACTTTTTCTTTGCGCGATAAGCATCACACAAAAAGATAGCATGATTATAAGTA
>DQOT01000291.1 GCA_015658495.1 Fidelibacterota bacterium
TGAATCCTGATTAAGATTAAAAACTTTTTTCTAGGCATTTTCAAATTTTTGTTTCGATTATAGTTTAAGTAATGGGGCATTTAATATTTCTGCAATCCCAGCTTTCCCCGTTTCGACTCGGCTTTTAATGGATTCTTAATTATAAGGTTAGCGATTTTGTTTAAACCCAAGTTTACAGGGTGGTCTTTCGGTTTTTTTTGCATGTAAATCAAGTTTTTTAAGCGATGAATTTAATTGGTGATATTACGACATTTAGCTATCATAACCTTAAGTCCAACATCATTTTCCACCCTGTGGATAAATTGTGGAAAAGTGTGGAAAACTATTTTTTTCTCGTCGAGTGATCACTTTTTCATAGTTTACTTCTTGTCAAATTTTTTGGGGCTTTCTATATTCGTTCTCGCCAACCATGCGATTTATCGCATTTTCATTTGTCATCCTTTTTTATAGCACATTGAAAACGGAAACCCGTGCGTTATCCGTACGAGTACGCAACCCAAGGAAATACCCCTATGGCAGAAGCTATGGAACTGAATCTCTCGTTGAATCAGCCGGGATCACAGCCACTGGAAACACCCATTGTTCCACCCCTCAAAGCGGTGATAGAAGATGCTTCACCTGATATTCCAAAAGAATATACCGTTCATGAATATTATGGTGATGATCAGCTCGGTTCTGATGTTTTAAAACAAAAATACCTCGCTCCCTGGGAACAACATCCCTACCAACTCTGGATGCGCCAGGCTACCGCATTGGCCTCCGTTGAGAAGACCAAAACTCTTCGTGAAATTTGGGAAAAAAAATTCTATAATATATTAGAAAATTTCAAATTTGTTCCTGGTGGACGCATTATGCACGGCGCCGGCCGTGAAGACATCATCACAACGCTGAATAACTGTTACGTGGTTGCAGTACGTGATGATTCAATCAAATCCATTTATGATACCATTATCAATGAAGCATTAACATACAAGTATGGAGGTGGATGCGGACACGACCTCTCAATTCTTCGGCCAGCCGGGCAAGCCATTAACGGCACCGGTGGAGAATCCTGCGGACCAACAGGGTTTATGAACCTGTTTAGTGAGAACACAAACACCATTGCACAACATGGACGTCGCGGCGCAAATATGCAAACCTTGCGGATTGATCATCCTGATATTGAGAAATTCGTGAGCATCAAAACCGGTGATATCGATATGGTAAAATACTCCAATATTTCTGTCCTTTTAACGCACGAGTTTATGGAAGCTGTGAAAAACGACACTGATTTTGAGCTACGGTATGAAGGTGAAGTGTACAAAACAATCAAAGCCAAAACCCTTTGGAACGAGATTGTTTCCCACGCATATACCAGCGCTGAACCTGGATTGCTTTTTTGGGATACCATGAAAGACTATCACAACGCTGAATACTGTTCGCCTCTCGTTTCCACCAATCCTTGCGCCGAGCAACCCTTACCCGATGGCGGATGCTGTAACCTGGGGGCTGTGAACCTGGAACGTTTCGTGGATGAGAATGGGAATTTCAAGATTGAACAGTTCAAGGAAACGGTTGTTATTGCTACACGCTTCCTGGATAATGTTGTGGATTACAATATGGATCGACACGCGCTGGAAGACCAAAAGAAAAACGCAGAAAACGATCGTCGTGTTGGCCTTGGCATTCTTGGCCTTGGAGATATGATGGTTCGGATGGGCATCAAATATGACAGCGAAGATGCGCTGCAAACCATTGACCAGATCATGCAGATCTTCCGGGATACTGCTTATGAAACCAGCTCAGATCTAGCCGCAGAAAAAGGACGTTTCCCCAATTTCGATTGGAATGGATATTCAAAAAGCAAGTTTGTAAAAAATCTCCCTAAATCCCTGCAAAAGAAAATCAAACAAAATGGAGTTCGGAATTGTACACTGACCACCGTGGCGCCAACAGGAAGTGGTGCTATCGTTTCCCGTGTCACATCCGGTGTTGAGCCCATCTTCGCCACATCGTATAAAAGACGTGTCAAAAAGAATGATGGATACGGCAAAACATTTAACGAATACAAAGTGTATCACACCATCATTGGGACATTGTTCGGTACAGATGAAAATCTCCCCGATTACGTCGTGACTGCCCATAACATCGATCCTTATTTCCGAGTGAAAATGCAGGGCGTGATCCAGAAGTATATTGACTCTTCCATTTCATCCACCGTGAACCTTGCTGAAGATATAACGGTTGATACTGTGGCCGATATTTACATGACAGCCTACGAAACAGGTCTGAAAGGGATCACGGTTTACCGTGAAGGCAGCCGTGAAGGCATTCTTGTTTCGGATAAAAAAGAAGAAAAGCCTGCCACTCCCACCCCTGACATTGAATCAAACCTTGATATCGACTTGGATGTAACGCCTCGCGCAGAAAAGAGACCACGGGTTCGCCCGTCACAAACAGCTGGCGTCACACGACGGATCCGAACTGGTGAAGGGACACTCTACATCACCATCAATGAAGATGAAAATGGCCTTTGTGAAGTCTTTACCACCATCGGTAAAGCCGGTGGAAACGCTGCAGCACAATCTGAAGCCATCAGCCGGTTGATCTCATTGGCACTTCGATCCGGGTTGGATCCCCATGCCATTGTTCGGCAGTTAAAAGGAATCTCTGGCCCGAATCCAACTTGGGAAGATGGCCGCTTGATCTTATCCACTCCGGATGCTATCGGAAAAGCAATGGATGATTATATCCAAGAGCGGGAAGCCATGAAAGCGGGAAACCAAATCGAACCACCGATTGATAAACCTTTGATCACATTAGCCCCGGAGCCCGGGGAAGATAACGGACTCATGATTTGCACAAAATGTCATAACCATAGCGTTGTAATTGAAGGTGGATGTCTTATCTGCCGCGAGTGTGGATGGTCTAAATGTGACTAAATTATTTGCTCGATATATCGAACGAGACAAATGAGAATAATAAAAAAGCCCTCCGTCAATTTGCGGAGGGCTTTTTTTATAAATAATTTTACAAATGAAAAAGATTAAAATTCTAAAATTTCTTTCTCTTTTTCATTCTGGAGTGTATTCAATTTTGTAATATGATCATCCGTCAGTTTTTGGATCTCACCCTCGTTATCCTTGATAATGTCTTCTGATACATGGTCTTCTTTTCCAAAGTCCTGTAAATGATGAATCCCATCCCGTCTCACATTTCTTACAGCGATACGCCCTTCTTCAACCAAGTGATGGACGAATTTATTCAATTCCTGGCGACGTTCTTCACTTAAGGGTGGGATCGGGATCATAACCGAATTCCCGTTATTCCCCGGTGTAAAACCCATGTTGGCATCCATAATTGCTTTTTCAATAATGGGAATTAAGGTTTTTTCGTACGGCGTGAGGGTAATGAGTCGTGGTTCCGGAACAGAAATGGTTGAAACCTGGTTCAGGGGTGTCATGGAACCATAATAATCCACGGTGAGTGAATTAAACATTTCCGGATTGGCCCGGCCGGTACGGACTTTATTTAATTCACCCTGGCAATGAACCAGGGCCTGGTCCATGCGGTGTTTTACATCAATTAAAATATCATCAATCATGTTTTACTCTGAAACTAAGGTGCCAATTTTACCGCCAAGAACCAGGTCTTTCAAGTCCCCTGGATGATAGATGTTAAAAACACGGATCGGCAAATTGTTCTCTTTACACAAGGTAATTGCTGTCAGGTCCATCACCCGCAAATTATCATTTAATACTTTAGAAAAGGAGACGGTTTCATATTTCACTGCATCATCATATACCATGGGGTCCTTGTCATAAACACCATCCACTTTGGTTCCTTTCAGTACGATTTCTGCACTCAATTCTGTGGCACGGAGTGCTGCAGCAGAATCGGTGGTGAAAA
>DQOT01000119.1 GCA_015658495.1 Fidelibacterota bacterium
AAGTCTTTCGCAATGACCGTCAAAACATCATTTGATTCCTGTAATCCTCTCACGATAGAAACGATCTTACCGCCCCCTTTCCTATCCAAATGAAGACGAACCTGTTGTTGTGATGGATCAATATCAAGACTCTGCACAGTATCATCTGTCAATGAGACAGAATCATCTGTCGAAAAGATTAGTTTTGAATTGGCCATGGTACTTTTGTCAGAACAAATAAGATAGAAAATTGTTCCCGTTTGCAAGGCGAAAACATACTAATTTTTTGAAGTAATTAAACAGGAACAATTCAAGGGAAATGAAACAAGGCGACCAAACCCAATAATGAGACTTTTAACCCACTTTATTCTTATTATTTATTCCTTACTTCCCGGACAAATTTCCAGCACGGCAAATGGATCCATTGCAGAAACAGGAATTTTTTTAAAAGACCTGCATTTTGATTGGATACCGCCAAATAAGGATAAAGGAACATATTATTCCATTGATCTCCATGAATTCAAATTTGGATTTTCTGATCTAAATATCTCACAGGAACAAAAAGGGGATAAACATAAGATCAAAACACGGATCTCTGGCCCCAATTTTACCATAAGCCAACTTGTCCTGAATGCAAAGATCACTTCGAAAAATTGGGTAACAGGTGAGAGGATCCGTCGCTTGGAAAAACGACACTCGATCCCTAAAACCGCCTTAGAAATGATCGCAAATGCAATAGATCTTTATAAAACAGACCTGGAAGAAAACCCAAAATCATTAAATGACCTTTATGTGAAACAATACCTGAACCTTGATACCACTCCATTTGATGATCCCACATGGACCTATTCCCTGGCATTGCCAGATCAAATCGTGGCTCAGCCCACGCAGATCCACCCAGTCGCGGAAACCAAACCACTTATTTTAGATTGGCAAAGCAAGGAAATCCAACTCGATCCCATCCGGGATTCTCTTTACCAAGTCCCCTTTGTTCAATGGGATTACACCTTGGATATTCAATCAATTTCTCAATTATTTTCATCAAAATTGGAATTCGATATCTCACCGGATAAAACAGCGTTTGATCTCCTTCTTAAAAGAAGTCAATTTAAAATAGATGATATTACTTTTACGGCAACACCCGGGAATCAACTCATCAATCGATCCCAGGTTCATCTTCCTTCCCTTATACTCAATGCAAATAATATTGCATTAACAACAGACCTGAAAAACAAACCCATCATTCACCAGGGACATGGAAAATTCTCCCTTCGCAATTTCGAGATCAAGATCCCGAAAGGTCTGAAAGAAGAACCTGAGATTCAAGCTATGCTTGAATCATTGGGTATCTGGAATAATTCACTCAAGATCAGGCTAGTTGAATTAGAAATGAATTTGATTAATGAACGCACTGGGGATATTAGATTTATTTTCCAAACACCCTTTTTAAAAGTGAATGTAACCGGTGATTTTTCTCTGAGACAGGATGAAATCCATCCTGACATATTACTTCACCAGATGGAAATCAAAATTCATCCCATTGCGTTGGGTGTGAGAAAATGGATACGGGAGTGGGAACGGACGAAAGGAAAATCACTGAATCGGAAAGGCGCAACCATCGTTTTGAAGGTGGAAGGATCTTTAGAGAATCCTGTAATTCATGGGATCAATTAACCCTGTTTTTGATGCCCTAAGATATAGAGATATTCCAAAACAATACTGGCACCGGCCAAGGAAGTCACATCTGCATGGTCGTAGGGTGGTGCCACTTCTACCAAATCAAATCCAACAATATTTAGATCCTTCACACCTCTCAAAATTTTCAATACTTTGTCTGTGGACATCCCGCCCACTACCGGGGTTCCCGTGCCCGGCGCATAAGCAGGATCTAAACAATCAATATCAAAGGTCAAATAGACAACCATATCACCAACACGCGATTGAATTGATTTTATAATCTCTTTTGCATGAAGGTCATTGGCTTCTGCTGCATCGATTACTTGAAATTCATGCGAATCCTTTTCATACT
>DQOT01000363.1 GCA_015658495.1 Fidelibacterota bacterium
ATTGGAATTGATGAATTCCAGGATTTATGCGTCCATCGTAAATAATTTCAACTAAACGACCCTTAATATCAATAATCTTTATAGACGCTGGATGTAAGGTCTCTGCTTGGATAGTTATGGTCGTGGATGGGTTAAATGGATTCGGGTAAGGTGGAAATAATCTGAATTGATTGGGAATGGATACATCATTATCATCACCGAGTGTACCGTCATAGTTTGTTCCGGGTGTTCCCAGATCCCCATCGCCGTAGGACAGAGTAGCTTGGTGCCAATTTTCACCCATATTATTATCTTCGCTAAAATCATGAATTTCCATGGATGCCCCATTGCCAAAATCCCAGGAATTGGTATAATGAACCTCATCCACAATGGCGCCAGTACCATCCAATAGAATAATTTCGTCTTCGTTGTTTGAAAGCAAAAACCCGCTGTACTCATAATCAGCCATTAAACCACCATTTAATGTAGAATCAGCATTCCGGCCGAAAACAAAATAATCACCGGGCATCACTGGAATTGACATGGCAACACTCGTAATGGTGTGATTATCGCTCTCGGCATCTTTAATTGACCACCCATCGATATCAATAGTGGAATCTGTGGTGTTATAGATCTCAAACCATTCGCCATAGGTGTCTGACACGGTTGCCGGATTTGGCATGATCTCTGTAATAACAATACCCGATGGACCTGCAGGTGTATAGAACCAGATCCTTCTTGCAAGTGTTGAGTCTACGACAAAGGGATTTGGCATGTCTTCCTGATACTCTGCAATGGCCCAGGTCCTTTCATACTCCCAATCATCAACCGGATCATATTGATGCCATTGGTATAATATTTCTTTTTGAATATTCCAGAAATCAACATCCACTGCATCTTGGTACATTGCAAAAAAATAGAACATTGCTCTAGCAGCATCGCCCTTATGATCATCCCGAGGTTCAAATCGTTCCTCAGTTGGATTAGGCGGGTTATATTTTTCGGCATATTCATCAATAAATTCTTCTGGAATAGACCCCTGTGAATAATCATTCCGATACCAGATATCCGTATCTTCATCTGGTATATCTGCATATGGGTCATTCCCTCTTGAAGAATTCACATTGGATTTGCAGGGGAAAAGATGATGTATATCACTTTTTTGCGGTTCTTCATCAGCGCCCATACTTTGCGGCCAGGTATGCTCACAGTTAATGCCTTGTTCCCATGCATTTGTACTTGGATCTTGGGATGTATCAAGTGTGATTGTATAGCCAGAATAAACACAGGAAATTTGGTCGCTTTCATTTAAATCAATCGTACCAAACATGACATCTCTTGCAGTGTTATAACCTAAAGTTGTAAATGTCTTATAATTACTAATAACATATCCCAATAAATCTTGTCCCGTAAGGCCCTGGCCAATGACTTGATTTGGTTGAGAAAAAATTACTTGAAAAAAAATAATGAAATAAAAAATAAGTCTCATCTAGGTTTCTACAATGGCCTCGATCCGGCCGATTTTCAGTTGGTTATGGTTTTTTAAAATCTTCGTCCTGAATTTATATAATTTTTGGAGTTCTGCATCAGTTAAAAGTTCCAAATGCTCCAATAATTTCATGGTGGCAAGAGGCAGGGCTCGAAAATTACCATCTAATATTTTTAAGGCGATCCCGATGCTGCCGCCATTTGGTTTTTTGAGAGCAACACCGCGGACGGATTCACCACCCACTTTTGTAATTCCACGCCCTGCAAGTGCTTCAATAAATAAAGAATCAAAATGATTGGTTCCGCCCACCAAATGAGGGTGAGAGCACATGGCATCAAAAACCCGGCTTAACTCCGGTGTTTCACCCGCAGCCAGTTTCTGGAAAAGACGGGCAATTGTTTCTAAAGACATGAAGGGAGTGGGCGCTGAACAACCATCTGTTTCTGTGGGGATATTCTCCGCTCCGGTCAATTCATTTACAAGATTAAAAATTTCTTTTTGCACCGGATGTTCCTTTTGGATATATCCTTTGATGCCTTGCCCTAAATGTTTGGCCAATGCCAGCATGCCAACATGTTTTCCACTGCAATTATTATGAAATGGTTCTGCATTTTTTCCATCTTTGATCATTTTGCGCTGTGTGATTTTGTCTAAAGGAAAATGGGACCCACATTCCAAATCGGCCCCAGAAAGACCAAGCTTATCCAACATGGATCTTGCTGTTTTTACATGAATGTCTTCACCCATGTGTGAGGCGCACATGAGTGCAAGTTCCTGGTCAGAAAATTTAGCCGCATCCACGGCACCGGCTTTAACCGCAGCAGCAGCCTGGAATGGTTTTAATGAGGAGCGGATACAGGTAAGGTAAAAGGGATCACCGGTGGTATAAAAAACGTGTCTCGTTTCATCGACGGCGACGGCAAAAACAACATGGATGCTTTCAGTTAGATCACCACGGGTAACTCTGCAGAGGATTGGCATTAAACCTTTTTAATTCACCAACATTGTAATAGTGTGGATTTGATAGAAAAGAAGTTTTGGAGTAGTACCAAGCATAAAACAGCCTGTCCTGAGTTTTTTGCCGGATAAATATAAAAAACGTAAATCGTGCTCCTTTACATAATTACGTTTTAAATAATTACTTACCAACATAATTCTCTTATCCTCACTCATTTCTGTACTTGGGATAAATATTTTCTTTCTGATGAATAATCCAGGTTAATTCAATGAAGCATTTTAGAGACGAATTCAAATTTAAATCCTTTTTTCTGCAGTTCCGGTATATGTTTCTGTAATATTTTCAGGGTTTTTAGTTTCACATGCCCGATCCCAACAGCAGTACCCAACTCTTCTGATTTTTGAACCAATTCAATAAGTTGTGCATGGATTTTTCCTTCATTATCTTCATTATCTAAAAAGACATTTCGCCTGGTTGTGGGGACGCCATATGCTACCATGGTGGATTCCGCTACTGTTTCCACCGTTGTGCGACTATCTACAAAAAATAAATCCCTTTTTTTCAGCACTCTCGCCACGTTGGACATGACATGCTGATCGGCGGAGGCTTTTGACCCTTGATGATTATTCATCCCAATGGCAGTTGGAATTTGATTAAAGGCTGTCTGCACTCGTTCTTGAATGGTTTTGCTATCCATGGAAACGGATAACACGAAACTCTCTTCACCGCCCTTATTGGCAAGATTTTCAAATGGCATATGCACAATGACTTCATATCCCCTATTCACAGCTTTTTCTCCAAAAGATCTGCTGTATTCATGACCGGGGATGACCGCATAGGTCAAGTGCACATCCAAATTCAGGAATCCATCGGAAACTTCATCATTCCGGTACCCGAAATCATCAATGATGATACCTATAGTTCCTCTCAAAGTGGGTGGGGGTATTTCCGGAGATAGTTTATGGGCTTTTTCTTCTTTTTTTAATTCAATCTTTTCTACAACGATTTCCCGTTTCTCTAATTTTGAAACGCGATCATCCATTCTTTTCAGGAAGATGAGCAGGACAACAATGATGCCAATAAGAATGTAATTGACAGATATGCGGGATTTCTTTTTCTTCATGGAAGTCGGAATTGAAAAGATAATATTTGGGGTATCCCCAAGTTTTGTGAACCAAACTGAATGCCATAGGTAATCTGGTATTTCTCGAGATTCAGGCCAAAACCAGCTGAAGATTCAACGACATTTTCTGTGGCAGCAAATCCACCCATGAGACTGAGCCGAGCCCAACGAAAATGATTCCCAAAATAAAACTTTCCTGTTGACGCTGATTGGTTCCATTCTCCGGAACAATAGAGTGTGTTCTGATAATCATTGAATGTGAGTTGCTTGGAAATCCCGCCTATCATTCTTGCAGGAAGTGCAGGTGCTTTTTCGGAAAGCTTTGACATTTTCCCAAGATTTTGTATTGATAGACCTAATTTCATCCCTTTAGCCAAATTCCTGGCGTATCCCAAATTTATTCCGAATCCTGAAGATGTTTCCGTGTAGAGTCCCATAAAAATATAAGAAAAGGAAATACCGTATTTCTGTTTTTCACGCAGAACTGAAAATCCGCCATCCACGGAAACACCATAGGAAGAAAAAGTTGATAATGCCTCGTCCTGTGGCACAGCATCCCTGAATTCCAAATCAGATAATCCGGAATATTTCGCATTAAAATGAAATGTTTTTCCTCGGACTAATTGCGTGTATCCCAAGTGGGTCAGGGTAACATCCCCAAACCATACACCACGACTTATGGAAAGGTCAGGGTGATTTTGCGGTGCAGAAAAAAGTGCAGGATTAATGGGCGATATGCCACCCATGGTTGGGTGACTGCCAATACTTAATTCATTCGCATGGGTCGGCAGCACCAGGAATTGTGTTCCCATTCCATATAATGGGACCAGCAGTGTCAGAATTAGTTTAGAAACGGAATGCATAGGAAATTGTATGGGCTGTTTGGGCGGTCCAATCCATAGAGAATGCATAATCTATATGAGAATCGTGAGCTTTAAACAAACCATATTCGTACCCTAGCCCAAACGCAGTCCGTCCGTTTCCATAACCGCCGCGGAAATAGTATTGGTCCAAAAATCCATATTCAACGCCCAAACGAGGCAGTACACTAACAAACATTTCATGATCCGTAATCAAGCCAATATCACCTACAACGATCATACCCTTAAAATTGGTCCGGGATCCAATCCTATAGATCGTGGGAAATTCATCTTTGTACAGCCGGCCCTCAGCATAGACATCTCCCGTGTCCCACTGATAATTAGAACTGAGATCCTGAACAGTAATTCCCAGTGTATTGAATTTCCCTGCCTTGACTAAAATCCCAATATCAAAACCAATGCCAGACCCGGTTAATTGGTCTGATTCTGTCATAGGAAGATCATACCGAAGAATCTTCACAGTGGCTCCGAAGGAAATCCAGGGGAGAACTTTCTGGGCAAAAGTAATCATGATTGCATTTTCACCCGTTTGCATCTTGGTGGATTTCATTCCTGTACTGTAACGTCCTTGGATATTCGTGACACCGGCATTCACCCATGCTACGCCAACGCCGGCCGTTGGAGGCAAAGGTGTGGAAAAACTTGTAGCAGCCAAGCGGCGATCCAATGACAAATTCGTGTATGAGCTTCCCAATTGGCGATTTACTAAAAATGCAGCCCATGCGGGATTATGGAATGTGGCAAAACTTTGGTCCAATTCTGCCGTGAATCCACCACCCATGGCCATGGATCGTGCCGTCATGCCCATCCGTAAAAAACCACCTGACTGTTCGCCCCAATCCTGGGCAAATAGGCAGGAAATAAAAGATAGAATCAATACA
>DQOT01000164.1 GCA_015658495.1 Fidelibacterota bacterium
CGCTGTACCCCACCAACAACGGTTAAGGAAACGGTTTGCGGGGAAGGAAACACTCTGATCTTTTCCCGAATATAGATCACCCTGACAGGTATATCCACAATGATCCGCTCACTGATTTCCTGGATATCCAAATTAATCTCAACATCATTTTCTGAATACTCAATTAAACGACCCAAAGAGGCAATTTCTACATATCCCTGGAGTGGTGTCGTAATACCAGCAATTGTATCAAAGACAGTTTCAACATGATTGATCAAAGCCAGTTCTTCTCTTGGACCTGCGATCTCAATTTTCCTAGGAGAAAATTGTGTTTTCCCAACCTGAATATGTCCCGGAGCGGGATTCACGATCAAATTGGATAAAACAGGGACGGTTTTAACTTGGTATTCATCCAAGCTGATTTGGATTCGATTTGGATAAACGACCTCAACAAAAGAGACATTGTATTTAGAGGGTAGAACGATCTTCTGAGGATATTTTTCGAAATATTTATTCAGGACAAACTCATATTCCTGGGAGATACCTTCAAGATCCAATACCAATTTGAAACCGGCATATTTTTTAAGAAGAAACGCTTTAAAAAGGTCGCGGCCGGTTCCCTTTAACCGCACGCTGGCAAATTGAGGGACTTCCTCCCTATGTGCTTTTTGGGCGCTCAAGTTCCGCGCTTCAATAGGCAAATCCATTACCATAGCATATTCGTTTTCCGATACAACAAATATCCACAACAACAGGGCCAGCCCAAAAGCCCCCAAAGGTAGGACTATTCTTTGACCAAATAAAGAATCAATGGGTTTCTTCATAGCCAAGGGATGACCTTACCCATTGATGGCCAATTATTCTTCTACTTTCGTTTCGGATTCGGAATCTGATGGTTCGTCAGAAACACCATCCTTTTCAGCTTGACTGGCCAAATCCATAAGTTCTTGAGGTAAATCAAGTTTTTCACCTGAATTTGTATCTTGGTTCTTCAGGTACTGTTTTACCTCATCTGTCGCTGAGGTTGATTTGCCAGTTCCAGCTAATTCCTCTCTATAAAGGACAACTTTTTTGTCTTTAGGTGCAACTTTCATAACAATGCCTGAAAGATTTGCACCAACCTCATATTGGCTTGCCAATGCTTTGCGATCCCGTTTGGACATTTTGCCGAAGGGCATGATCCCCTCCACTTCCAATTCCAATTGGATAATAATGCCTTTATCCAGAACACGAATGATTTCACCACTCACTTCATTTCCCGCTTGGTAATAATCAACAATTCCTGGCCATGGGTCATCAAATACCTGGCGATATCCGAGAGATATCCGACGATTATCGCGAGAAACTTCCAAGATCCGTACTTCGATTTCCTGGCCTTTCTCAACAACTTCTTTCGGATGTTTTATTACTTTTGTCCAGGAAAGATCAGACACGTGGACCAAGCCATCAATGCCCTCTTCCAGTTCAGCAAAAGCACCAAATTGTGTGAGATTTTGAACTATACATTTGTGAACGGTCCCAACCATGTATCTTTCTTCAATCTCATCCCATGGATCAGGTAACAATTGTTTTACACCTAGGCTGATCTTCCGTTCTTCCGTATAGATAGAGAGAACTTTCGCTTCAATTTCATCGCCCATGGAATACACTTCAGATGGATTTTTAATGTGTTTCGTCCAGGAAATCTCTGAAACATGGATCAATCCTTCAACACCTGGTTCGAGTTCAATGAAGGCGCCATAATTGGTCAGGCTCACAACTTTACCCTTTACAACATTCCCCATCGGATATTTGATCTCTACATCAACCCAAGGATGGGGTACAAGTTGTTTGAGTCCAAGTGAAACCCGTTTCCGTTCTTCATCATATTCAATGACCTTAACGGTAATGTTGTCATTCATTTCTAAAACTTCAGATGGATGATTTACACGACCCCAAGACAAGTCTGTGATGTGGAGAAGGCCATCAATACCGCCCAGATCAACAAAGACACCAAAATCAGTGATGTTTTTGACACGGCCTTCGAGAATAGAACCAACTTCCAATTCCTTGAAAAGGGCTTCCCGTTGTTCTTTCAGGCTTTCTTCAAGAATCACTTTATGGGAAACAACGATATTTTTTCGTGCTTCGTTAAATTTCACGATTTTGATTTCAATTTCCTTTTCCAGATAAATATCGAAATCCTGAATCGGACGGACATCCACTTGTGATCCTGGCAAGAAGGCTTGGACCACACCCAGGTCAACAATCATACCACCTTTGATTCGGCGGACGATGGTTCCTTTAATAATGGTTTCCTCTTCGAATGCATCACGAAGCTCTTTCCAGCGGCGCATGAAATCTGCTTTTTCCTTGGAGAGGATCGTGTTTCCGCTGGCATCTTCTATGAACTCAAGATAGACTTCAACCTTGTCTCCAATCTCAGGAAGTTCTTCCTCGTCGAATTCGTGACGATCAATAATACCTTCAGATTTAAATCCGATATCGATCAGCACGTCCCGCTCATTCATTCCTACAACACGGCCATTGACTAATGAGTGTTCAGTAAAGTCACCGAGAGTACTTGTGTATAATTTCTCTAATTCGGCATTGATTTCAGAATCCACGTTATAAGCATCAATTTCGTTTTGACCAACGACGCGAATATCGTGAAATAGTTCCGGGTTTAAATAATCTATGATTTCGGCTACAGGTTCGGCCGGGGCAGGAGGCGCTTCCACGCTGGCTTCTTCAACAACTATATCTTCAGTTGCTTCCAAAGTCTCTTCAACTGCCTGTTCTACAATTTGTTCTTCAAACATGCTTGTGATGTTTCCTTGTTATTTGTTAAGGTTAATATGGTTTATTATTTTATTTATTTGCTCATCGATCGTGAGTTGGCTTGTGTCGATGGGGATTGCGTCCTCCGCCTGAATTAGCGGTGAATGATCCCGGGATGAATCCAGTTCATCACGTCGTCTGATGTCAGCGATCAATTCAGAGATAGTTTTGGTTTCACCCATCTTTTCAAGGTCTATCAATCGGCGTTTCGCCCGGACGTCTACGTCCGCAATCAGGAAAAACTTAAATTCTGCATTTGGAAAAACAACCGTTCCAATGTCCCGTCCTTCCAATACACAATTATTTCCTTTAGCGATCTGTAGTTGGATTTGTACCATTTTTTCTCTTACTTCGGGAACGGCGCTTACGGCACTCACCCTTGATGAAATATCCCCAGACCGGATCTCTCGTGATACATCAATGCCATTTAAGTGAATTCGATTCGTTGCATCAAAATAGATCTCTATTTCCGACAAAAAATGACGAATCATTTCTATATCATCCGCAGTAATCTCAGCATTTTTAAGTCCCCAAGTGACTGCGCGACACATGGCACCCGTATCCAGATGCGTGAAGCCCAATTTTTCCGCGACTCCTTTAGCCGTCGTGCTCTTTCCAGACGCTGATGGTCCGTCTATGGCGATAATCATGAAATTCAATTCTCAATAAGCCGACGAAATTACCGTTTCTCAACGAGAATCCCAA
>DQOT01000081.1 GCA_015658495.1 Fidelibacterota bacterium
AAAACCACGGGCACTTTGTACCATCGTGATCGCGGCGGTCAGCGTGGTCTTGCCATGATCCACGTGACCGATCGTGCCGATGTTCACGTGCGGTTTGGTTCTTTCAAATTTTTGTTTAGCCATTTTTCAAACTCCAGGAGTGATATGATTAAGAGACTTTTCCATGCACTTTTTCCAGTATCTCTGTTTCAATGCTGGCTGGCACTTGCTGATATTTTGCGAATTCCATGTGGAAGACTGCTCGGCCTTGTGTGATAGAACGAAGATCAGTCACATAACCGAACATGGCGCTCAATGGCACGAATGCCCGAACAACCTGCGCTTCCTTACGCTGTTCCATGCCACCAATTTTTCCGCGACGGGAGCTTAAATCACCCATCACATCACCCAGATATTCATCCGGAACAATGACTTCAACTTTCATGATCGGTTCCATCAATTTTGGTGATGCTTTCTTACACGCATCCTGAATGGCCATAGATCCGGCGATCTTGAACGCCATCTCGGATGAATCCACATCATGATAAGAACCGAAGATCAATTCGACACGAATGTCTTCGATTGGATACCCAGCAATCACACCATTCTTGATGGCTTCTTTTATTCCAGCATCCACGGAAGGGATATATTCACGAGGAATAACACCCCCAACGATTTTATTCTCAAAATGATATCCTTTTCCTGGCTCATTCGGTTTAACATTGATCACAACATGACCATATTGACCGCGGCCACCAGACTGCCGCACAAATTTCATTTCCACGTTAGACACGGCCTTGGTGATTGCTTCACGGTAGGCAACCATGGGTTGACCAATGTTTGCTTGGACCTTGAATTCACGAAGAAGTCTATCCACCAGGATTTCCAAGTGAAGTTCACCCATCCCAGCAATGATGGTTTGCCCCGTTTCTTCATCCGTTGAAACACGAAAAGTTGGATCTTCTTCTCCCAATTTTTGAAGTCCTTTGAAAAGAGCATCCTGATCTCCTTTGCTGACGGGCTCAACAGAAACTGCTACAACTGGTTCTGGAAAATCCATCGATTCAAGCAGAATTGGATTTTTTTCGTCACAGATCGTATGACCTGTTTTTACATTTTTTAAACCAACTGCAGCAATGATCTCACCGGTTGAAACTGCTTCGCGTTCTTCACGTTTATTAGAATGCATCAAGAGAATTCGGCTAATTCTTTCACGCTTCCCTGTAGTAGGATTATAAACATATGAACCTGCATCCAATCTTCCAGAATAAACACGCATATAAGTCAGTTTACCAACATAAGGGTCGGTCATAATTTTGAAAGCAAGGGCACTAAAAGGTTCGTCATCATTTGGCTCGCGTATTAGGGGTGTGTCAGAATTTCTTGTATCTGTTCCTTTGATAGCTCCAACATCAAGCGGTGAAGGCAAAAGATTAATAATTGCGTCCAAAAGCCGTTGAACACCCTTGTTTTTGAAAGCAGAACCACAAAGTGTGGGAATAAAAGTGTTATCCAAACATCCTTTCCGGATCGCCGCTTTCAATTCAGCAACGGTGATTTCTTCATCTGCGAGATATTTCTCCATCAAATGTTCATCGTAAGTCGCTGTTTCTTCAATTAAATGATGGCGCCATTTTTCTGCTTCTTCCTGCAAATCAGCAGGAATTTCACCATATTCAAATCTGGAGCCCAAGGTGCTTTCATTATAAAGGATGGATTTCATTTCCATCAAATCTATGATACCAGTGAACATTTCTCCACCACCGATTGGAATTACCATCGGTAAAGGTGTTGCTCCAAGACGATCCTTGATCATTTCAACCACATGATAAAAATCAGCACCAACACGATCCATTTTATTTACAAATGCGATACGAGGAACATTATATTTATCAGCCTGCCGCCAAACAGTTTCACTCTGAGGTTCTACACCACCCACAGCACAAAAGACAGCTACAGCACCATCAAGTACACGAAGTGACCGTTCTACTTCAACGGTAAAATCAACGTGGCCGGGTGTATCAATAATATTAATACGGTGATCTTCCCACATACAGGTGGTTGCAGCAGATGTGATTGTAATACCACGTTCCTGTTCCTGTTCCATCCAGTCCATGGTGGCTGCGCCATCATGCACCTCACCAATACGGTGGGTTCGACCGGTATAATACAGTACACGTTCTGTTAAAGTCGTTTTACCGGCATCAATGTGCGCCATGATACCGATATTTCTAACTTGTTCTAAATTGGTTTGTTTCACCTGCCTACTCTAAATCAACGATTAACGAAAATGAGCAAATGCTTTGTTGGCGTCTGCCATGCGGTGGATGTCATCTTTCTTTTTGACAGCGCCACCCTCGCCATTGGCTGCAGAGATCAATTCAGCTGCTAATTTTTCTGACATGGGTTTCCCTGACCGTCCAACTGCCGCATTGATGAGCCAATGCGAAGCGAGGTAAAAACGGCGATTTTTTGGTACTTCGATGGGAACTTGATAGGTGGCACCACCAATTCTGCGGGATTTAACCTCTATGGATGGAGAAGTATTTTCAATCGCCTTTTTGAAAATCTTCAGACCTTCAGTTTTAGTGCGCTGCTTTATGACATCCATTGCACCATAAAAAATCCTTTCAGCTATACCTTTTTTACCTTGCTCCATAATGTAATTCACAAATTTGGCAACCAGTTTATCATTATAAACCGGATCAGGTAATATTTGTCTACGTTCTGGTCGTCTACGTCTCATGATTTATTCTTTTTATTTTAGCTTTTTAGCCCCGTAACGGGAACGACTTGTTTTCCGATCACTCACACCGGCTGTATCCAGTGTACCACGAATAATGTGATAGCGAACACCGGGTAAATCCTTTACACGTCCCCCTTCAATGAGAACAATACTATGTTCCTGCAGGTTGTGCCCTTCACCGGGAATGTAAGCCGCAACTTCCATCCCATTGGTTAAACGCACACGAGCCACTTTCCGCAATGCAGAATTCGGCTTTTTAGGTGTCGTTGTATAAACACGAGTACACACACCCCGTTTCTGGGGGTTACTCATGAGTGCCGGTGTGCGAGTTTTCTTTAAAACACGCTTCCGACCTTTTCGAACTAATTGGTTTATCGTCGGCATATCGTTTTATCTAAAGCCTATAAATTTACGAAAGAAATAGAATATACTATAATGGTTGTTTAAGTATTTTCATGGTTTTTACGCTACAGCGTCGCCCAATTCGGGCGCTACTTCTTCTCCGATATCATGCGCACCTACAAGGATGTCACGAAAGCCTGGTGTCCCGGTTCCAGCAGGGATCAAACGACCCACAGCTACATTCTCTTTTAACCCTTGCAGATAGTCCGTTTTCCCAGCTGTAGATGCGTCGGTCAATACACGAGTTGTTTCCTGGAATGATGCAGCAGAAATGAAACTTTCAGTGTTCAATGATGCACGCGTAATACCCATCAGAATTGGCTCAAACGTGGCCGGTTTTGGTTTCCGATACGTGGCTAATTCCTGCCCATCTGCTTTCAGATCTTTATTGATCTCCAGGAATTCTGCGCGATCGATCATGGAACCTGGCTCCAGGTCCGAATCACCCACTTCATTGACGATCACCATTTTGAAGATGCGGTCGTTTTCTGCAAAGAAATCACGTTTTGCAACGCGATCCTCTTCGAGGAACCATGTATCACCTGGATCTTTTACACTGACTTTCTGCATCATCTGGCCTACAATGACTTCAATGTGTTTATCATTGATTTTCACACCCTGCAAACGATACACTTCCTGGATCTCATTGACGAGATAGTCCCGAACCGCTGCTGGTCCGAGAACATGGAGAATATCGTCAGGAGAGATAGCGCCTTCACAAAGGTTTGTTCCGGCATTAATATAATCGCCTTCATGAACAATCACGTGTTTACCATAAGGGATCGAGTATGTTCTCTCTTCCCCATCAACACCCATAACATGGATCTTGCGGACTCCGCGCTTTGTATCACCAAAACGGATGGTACCATTGATTTCTGTCATGACAGCAGGGTTTGCAGGTTTCCGCGCTTCAAACAATTCAGCAACACGGGGAAGACCTCCCGTAATATCACGAGTTTTACCAATATCCTTTGGAATTTTCACCAAAGTTTGTCCACGATCCACTTTTTGTTTATCCGTTACAACCAAGGTGGCTTTCACGGGCAGGATGGTTCCCCCGGCCAAGATCTTATCCGTCTTATCAACGATCTCGATGTGAGGGCTCAATTTCCGGTCACGAGCCTCAACCACAACCATTTGCTTTTTACCACCTTCGACAGATTCAACAGCATAGGTTTCGCCTTCAATAAAATCTTTCAAAGAGACTAAACCAGTTTCACGTGCCAAAATAATGTCTGTATAAGGATCCCACTGAATCAATATTGTTTTCGCAAGGATCTCATCGACTTCATTGACAAATATTGTTGAACCATATGGGACATTGAATGAGGCGTTTTCTACTCCATCTTTATTCAAAATAAAGAGTTTAGCGTGGCGCACCATACAACGGCGAACTTTTATTCCAGCTTCATCTATTGTATCAGCAAAATCATAATTGTCAGAGAATTTTACAGTCCCTGGGCGTTTTGTGACCATTTCTGATTGTTCAATAATACGTGTCGCGGTACCCCCAATGTGGAAGGTACGGAGCGTTAACTGTGTACCCGGCTCACCAATACTTTGAGCAGCACGTATACCAACGGCTGTTCCTATATCTACTAATTGATGGGTTGAGAGATCCCATCCATAACATTTCGCACAGCAACCCCGTTTCGCTTCACAAGTCAGGATCGAACGGATACGGATATTTTCCACGCCGCTATCGCCAATCATTTCAGCTTCTTCGTGTTCGATCGCAGATCCTGCTTTAACAACAACTTCTCCTTTCACAATGAAATCATCTAAAACAGTTCTGCCAAGAATCCGGTCTGACAAGGGTTCAATTATTTCTTCACCTTCTTTTAAGTCAGCGATCAGGATACCATTGATCGTGTTACAATCTGTGATATAAACAACTACATCTTGCGCAACATCAACCAATCGACGGGTTAAATAACCAGCGTCTGCTGTTTTCAATGCAGTATCAGCCAAACCTTTACGTGCACCGTGAGTCGAGATAAAGTACTCAAATACGGACAAGCCTTCCTTAAAGTTTGATGTAATCGGTGATTCAATAATTTCACCCACACCCCCCTTCATTGATTTTTGCGGTTTAGCCATCAATCCACGCATACCAGCCAACTGTTTGATCTGATCTTGTGAACCACGGGCACCAGAATCCGCCATCATATAAACGGGGTTAAACCCGCCACGATCTTGCCGCAAGGCATCCATCATGGATCCTGCAACACGGTTTGTGGCATGTGTCCAAACGTCAATGACCTTATTATACCGTTCACCATCGGTTAAGATGTGACGATCAAATTTGTTTTTAATATCGTCAACTTCTTTTTGCGCTTCATCCAGGATGTCATCTTTCTGATCAGGAATTAAAACATCACTGATTGCAATAGAAACACCACTGACGGTCGCCATTCTGAATCCCAGTTCTTTTAATCGATCCAGGAAAAGAACTGTTTGGAAATTTCCAGTGATCAAATACACATGATTAACAATTTGAGTCAATTTTTTCTTATTGATAAGGTCATTGACAAATTCAACACCTTCCGGAAGAACTGAACTGAAGATAATTCGTCCAACGGTGGTATTCTTGATCCATTTGCCATTATGACGAACATTTACGATTGCGTGGAGGCCCACTGCTTTATTTTCATAAGCGAGCAGCCCTTCTCCAATCGAGCCAAAAAATTTACCTTCACCTTTATCCCCTTCTTTCGGGCGGGTCAGGTAGTAGCATCCCAACACCATATCCTGGGAAGGAACGGCAATGGGTTGACCATTTGCAGGATGAAGAATATTGTGACTGGCCAGCATCAACATCCTTGATTCCATTTGGGCTTCCAAAGAAAGCGGGATGTGAACTGCCATCTGATCACCATCAAAGTCAGCATTAAATGCTGAACAGACCAAGGGGTGCAATTGGATCGCCTTACCATCGATGAGTACAGGCTGGAATGCCTGGATACCGAGACGGTGAAGCGTTGGTGCACGATTGAGAAGCACAGGGTGATCCTGTACAACATATTCTAAAACTTTATAAACAACCGGTTCACGGTTTTCCACCATGAGTTTTGCGCTTCTCGGGGTTTGAGTGTAACCGCGAGCAATGAGTTCATGGATCATGTGTGGCTTAAATAATTCAAGCGCCATATTCTTTGGCATTCCACATTCATGAAGTTTAAGGTTGGGCCCAACAACGATCACGGAACGGCCGGAATAATCAACACGTTTACCGAGAAGGTTTTGACGGAATCGTCCTGTCTTTCCTCGAAGCATATCAGAGAGAGACTTTAATGGACGGCGTGATCCACTCCGAATCGCTGTTTTTCGTCGGTTGTTATCAAATAATGCGTCAACAGCTTCTTGAAGCATCCGTTTTTCATTTCTTAAAATGACATCAGGGGCTTTGATCTCCATCAACTGCTTAAGACGATTGTTACGAATAATAATTCGACGATAAAGATCGTTCAGATCAGATGCAGCAAAACGACCCCCTTCAAGCGGGACCAACGGACGTAATTCCGGTGGGATCACAGGAAGAATGGAAACGATCATCCATTCTGGTTTGTTCAACCGTTTTTTGGTCGGATCGGGCACGAATGATTGAACGACTTTCATTCGTTTTAATGCATCGCCACGTTTTTGCTTCGATTTGGATGTCTTAACAATATTGATCAATTCTTTTTTCAATTCGATGATATTCAGCCTTGAAAGCATTTCTTTCATGGCTTCGCCACCCATGGTCGCATAAAAATAATCATCATTATCTCTATCTTCCTCGGAAACAGCCAAATATCCGAACTGCTGTTCGAGTTCGAGGTATTCTTCCTCTTCGATCAACTCGAAGCGATCAAGACCACTTTCACCGGGTTCAATCACCATGAACATTTCATAGTAAATCACACGCTCAAGATCCTTGGTGCTTTTTCCGGCGAGATAACTCAACTTACTCGGAATGGAACGCAGGTACCAGATGTGTACCACAGGTACAGCCAGGGTGATATGCCCCATCCGTTCCCGTCGGACTTTTTTACGTGTGACTTCAACACCACAACGATCACAAATGATGCCGCGATAGCGGATCCCTTTGTATTTACCACAATGACATTCATAATCTTTTACCGGTCCAAAGATCTTTTCACAAAAAAGACCATCTTTTTCCGGTTTGTATGAGCGGTAGTTAATCGTTTCCGGCTTTAAGACTTCCCCGTAAGAACGGGCAAGGATCATTTCCGGAGATGCTAATCCTATGGTGATTGAATTATATTTTTTGGATGTGTCAATACTAGTTGATTGGATGTAAGTCAAAGCAAATACTCCTTACGTTAATCCAGTTCTACATCAATGCAAAGACCTTGAAGTTCTTTGATCATTACATTGAAGGATTCAGGTGATGAAAATTCGGGCATTTGTTCGCCACGAACGATGGAGTTGTAGACCTTGGAACGGCCTTCAACGTCATCAGATTTAACTGTCAATAGCTCATGAAGTGTATGGGCTGCGCCGTAGGCTTGCAGTGCCCAGACCTCCATCTCACCAAAACGCTGTCCACCGAATTGAGCTTTACCGCCCAAGGGTTGCTGGGTAATGAGTGAGTAAGGTCCCGTTGAACGTGCGTGCATCTTATCATCAACCATATGACTCAATTTCATCATATAGATATTTCCAACTGTGATAGGATTTTCGAAGTATTCTCCGGTTATTCCGTCGATCAGTCGTGCTTTTCCAGATGCAGGAAGTCCAGCTTCTTTCAGCTCTTTTGCAACGTCTTCTGGTGTTGCGCCATCAAATACAGGTGTTGCGAATTTTCGGCCAGTGATTTCACCAACCCATCCCAGCATGGTTTCATACAGCTGACCCAAGTTCATACGAGAAGGTACACCCAGCGGATTCAGGACAATATCAACAGGTTTCCCGTCTTCCATAAATGGCATATCTTCTTCAGGTACGATGGTAGCAACAATCCCTTTGTTTCCGTGACGACCGGCCATTTTATCACCCACAGAGATTTTACGTTTCTGTGCGACAAATACTTTCGCCAGTTTCAGGATACCGGGCTGGAGTTCATCCCCAACTCGGAGTTTAAAGATCTCGCGTTCAAGTTTGGTTTCAATATTTGCCCATTCTTTTCGGAATGAACGCCAAACTGCTTTAATCTTTTTCCAGACTGCTTTATCCTCGATCCATGCTTCATCTTGAGCAAATCGTTCCACGTCAAAACTATTCAATCGTTTCAGCGTCAGCTTTGTGGATTTCTTAATCAATGTTTTGCTGGATGATAGGTCACGAATACCATTGGAGATTTGGTCTATTAAAAGATTGGTCAATTTCTCATCGCGGGATTCTTTCAGATGTTTTTTCTGTTCAGCAGCATTTTTCTGGAAAAGAAGGATCTGTTCACGTTCTTCTTTCTTGGTACGTTTCGCCTGTTTTTCAAAAAGCTGGGTTTTGATAACTACACCCCTAATGCCAGGCTCTGCACGTTTAGAAGCGTCTTTTACTTCACCTGCTTTTTCGCCAAAAATTGCTCGAAGAAGTTTTTCTTCAGGTGTTGGATCTGTTTCACCTTTCGGCGTGACCTTTCCAATAAGTATATCCCCTTCTTTCACACGAGCGCCAACGCGAATGATCCCGGATTCATCCAGATCTTTAGTCGCTTCTTCGCTTACGTTTGGAATTTCTGGCGTTAATTCTTCCTGTCCACGTTTGGTGTCCCGAACCTCCAGTTCAATTTCATTACAATGGACAGAACTAAAGATGTCTTCTTTAACCAATCGTTCATTCAGGACAATAGCGTCTTCAAAGTTATAACCGCGCCAGGGCATAAATGCCACCCGGATATTCGATCCAAGGGCTAATTCACCCTGCTCAGTTGCAGCACCATCAGCGATCACATCACCTTTTTTAACCTGCGTACCCTCGCTCAAAAGCGGGCGCTGGTTATGAACTGTATTCTGGTTCGTACGGTGGAATTTCTTCAGTTTCAATTCGATGATATTTTCACCTTCGTAAAGCGCTAATGAATCCATAACATCTTTTCGCTTGATGAGAATTTTTTCAGAATCAACATAAATGATTCTACCATCGACAGGTGAAGTAAGAGCAGACCGTGAATCCACAGCTACTTTTCTTTCAATTCCGGTGCCAACGATTGGCGATTTTGGATTCATTAATGGTACAGCCTGCCGTTGCATGTTTGATCCCATCAAAGCACGGTTTGCGTCATCATGCTCAAGGAAAGGGATTAATGCTGCAGCCACACTTAAAATCTGATTCGGTGATACTTCAACATAGTCAACATCATCCGGGCTCACGATTGGGAAGTCACCTTTCATACGTGCACGAATTTTTTCTTCTGTTAATTTACCTTTATCGTCTCGTTTTGTGGATGCTTGTGCCACGAGTACACGATCTTCATCATCAGCAGATAAGTATACAATCTTATTCGTAACAACAGTCTCAGCATTAAACTTTCTAACTTTTCGGTAGGGTGATTCAATAAAGCCGTGATCATTTACTCGAGCAAACATGGCCAGAGATGAAATCAGACCAATGTTGGGACCTTCAGGAGTTTCAATAGGGCAAAGACGACCATAGTGCGTATAGTGAACGTCACGGACTTCAAAGCCGGCACGTTCACGGGTCAAACCGCCAGGCCCTAGC
>DQOT01000302.1 GCA_015658495.1 Fidelibacterota bacterium
AATATCAATGTTCCCGCTAAATAGGCCATGGGAATGGACGTCACCATAAACGGTCCAATTAAACCCAGCCGACCATGGCCGTTACGCCAGAAGTTGATTACACCGATAGAGGTAACAATCAGGTTTAAGGCTAATGATGTGGTGGGAATGATAAGATAATTAATTCCGAAAATAGCCATGAGTGCTGTATAGGATGAGCCGCCTCCCAACCCCACACTGGAATAAATGAATGCAACAACCAAGAACAGAATGGGCAAGAGATATTCTATCAATGCTTTTCACCCTTCATCATGTGAAATGAATGAAAAATAGTTGGAATTAACACCTTTAACGCATCTTTGACCGCACCGGTGCTTCCAGGTAGACAAATGACAATTGTCCCGTTTACAACTCCAGCTGTCAGACGTGACAGCATGGCTGTTTTTACCTTGCCGCGGCCATAGGCGTGGAGTGCTTGCTCAATACCAGGTAATTTGGAGTCAAATTTATTCTCCATCATTTGAATGGTTAAATCACGGGGACCCAGTCCTGTACCACCTGTGGTGATGATCAGTTCCACACCATCTTTAATCCAGTTTTGAATTGTGGGTACAAGTTTATCAGACCCATCGGGCAAAACCTCTTGATGCAAAGTCCTGCAACCGGCATCAGAAAATCCTTTAAGCAGTATGGGGCCGGATTTATCTTCGCTGCTACTGGCAGAAATACTGTCACTCATGGTAATGATTCCAACGCTGGGCCGATACTCAACCGCACGATCCGATTTTCCGCCAATCTTTTCCACCAACTTGATTGCACCGATGGTCATGGTTTTATCCACAGCCTTACACATATCATACATTGTCAGGGCTGCTGTAGAAACAGCTGTGAGCGCTTCCATTTCTACGCCTGTGGCTTCCCGTGTTTTAACAATCGACCGGATTATGATTAGCTCGCTGCCCAGCTCAAATTCCAGATCTACAAATGAGAGATTCAGCTGATGACACATTGGGATAATTTCGGATGTTTTTTTCGCCGCCTGGATGCCCGCTATCTTGGCAGTGGTCAGCACATTTCCTTTTGGAATTGAGTCATCCTGTATTAATGCAATCGTAGCTTGCTGAAGATGGATTTTCCCCTCAGCTTTCGCTAAACGTACTGTGGCAGTTTTGTCTGTCACATCCACCATTTTAACATCTCCTTTGGAATCTAAATGGCTGAATTCATTCATATTATTTATCCTCCAATTTGGGTCATTGACTCCCGACTATTGCTTCCCGATTTCTGTGCTGTCCATCCATCGAATAATTTTTTCCACATAGCCGATAATATTAACTCTTTCATTTCTTCCTTCGTTCCCCCAGAGCGCATTAAATCTCTCAGATTAAATTCATTATGTGCATAAAGACAATTTCGGATTTTCCCATCCGCAGTGAGACGGATACGGTTACAATTTCCACATAAGTTGCGTGAATATGATGGTATAACCGCGACTTTTCCTGCATAATCAGGCACTTGAAAAATGGCATGTTCCGTAGCAGTTCCATCCGTTGTTTTTATATCTGGAAAATGATTCTTTAACTCTTTTTGGATATTTTCAGCACTAAAAAATTTTCCCGTTTTCCAAATCTGATGGGCATCAAATGGCATTAGTTCAATAAATCGGACAGTCAGTGGATAGTTCTTCGTCAATTCAACAAATTCAACAATTTCACTATCATTAAAGCCGCGCAGAGCAACCACATTAATTTTTATTGATAGGATTCCGGCAGTTTTTGCAGCTTCCAACCCTTCCAGGGCACGCCCCAATTCATCCCGACGAGTGATTTGGATATATTTTTCGGGATTCAGAGTGTCAATACTGAT
>DQOT01000099.1 GCA_015658495.1 Fidelibacterota bacterium
CATTCACAACCTTTGGACAACAAATACCTATGGAAGGATCCGTTTCCATAAAATGAATTAACTTTTTAAGGGCCTCCCTCTCGCAGCTTGAATCCGGGTTCAGAAAAATCACATACTCTCCACGGGAACGACCCATGGCCTGATTCATGGCGCGTGAGTAGCCTTCATTTCTTTGATTTTCTATGAGAGTCGTTTCCGGGAATTCGGATTGGATGAAGTGAGCAGAGCCGTCCCGGGAATGATTATCTACAACAATGGTTTCAAATGGAATGTCATCAAACGCGTCTTTTAAAGATGAGAGGCATGGACCCAAATGCTTCCTGGCATTCAGGTTCACAATGCAAACAGATGCTTTCATTCAGGAATTAATTCCAGCCGAAGATTTTCCAAATCCGGAGCCTCAAAACCATCCAAATTGCTTCATACATGATGGCTTTGGACATTTTGGATTCACCAATGGTGCGATCCACAAAAATAATGGGTTCTTCCTTGATTCTGGCATTCTGACGCCAGGCACGAAAATTCATTTCAATCTGGAAAGAATATCCTTGAGATTTCACTTTATTTAACTCAATCTTCCGTAATAGGGAACCACGCCATGCTTTAAATCCGCCTGTGCCATCATTGATAGGCATTCCGGTTACCGTGCGGGAATACATATTGGCGCCATAACTTAAGATCAGGCGACGAATGGGCCAATTTACCACGCTGACGCCTTCCACGTATCTACTGCCAATGATAAGATCATAGTTTTGCAATTCGCTCACAAGCCTGGGAACATCCTTGGGATCATGTGATAAATCAGCATCTATCTGGACAATGGCTTCATAGCCTCTTTCCAAAGCCCATTTAAATCCAAATAGATATGCTGTTCCAAGTCCTGCTTTTCCCTTACGTACTTCTAAAGATAGGTTTGGGTAAGTTTGTTGGAGTTCTTTAACAATTGCAGCCGTTCCATCCGGTGAATTATCGTCAACAATGAGTAAATGATAGTCTGGGTTCGGACCTAAAACCTGGTCTACAAGACTTTCGATATTCTTCCCTTCGTTATAGGTCGGCGAGATGACAAGTGTTTTCATTCGGCGTTTCTTTCTAAAATGGCGTTCAGACACTCATCAATCGATGGTGGAACCACATTCAAGGCTTGGACCAACTTATCGGATTTTAACCCTGATTTCAAGGGCCTTGGTGCTGCCTGGTTTAATTCCTCGGTTGTGATTGCTTTGATCAATTTTGAGTCCAATACATATTTTTCTGCGATCTTTATTGCAAAATCATAGCGGTTCAAATGATCGGCATCTCCCCAATGAACAATTCCTGATAAATCTTTTTCAATGCACAATGCGATGATATCCGCCATAGATTTTGTCCAAGTCGGGTTATTGACTTGATCATTTACAACCTGAATCTCTTGCTTTTCCTTTAGAGAATTCACCACCCAATTCAAAAAACTGGCCTTTGTGGTTTCCGAATCGTCATAGATCACATTCCCACGAATCACCAGGTGATTTGGATCATGATTCAGCAAGATACGTTCAGAGGCCAATTTTGTTTCACCATAGACCGATAACGGACAAACAGGATCATCCTCCGAATAGGGACCGTTTTCGCCATCAAAAACATAGTCCGTAGATAAATGAATGATCTTGCCATCAAATGAATCACAGAGATGCTGCACACCAGTAATGTTGATCTCTTTCGCAAGATTCGGATTCAATTCACAGCCATCCACCGGGGTCATAGCAGCCAAATTAATGACAAGATCCGGTTCAGTGGCCTGGATGACTTCCTTGAAATATATCTGGTTCAAAACATCCAGGATGATCCCATTCTTGCCATGTGGGATTGATCGACCGGTCCGAATAATATCAAAATCTTCAGATAAATGTCTGGAAAAGGCTGAACCCAATTGCCCGAAGGCACCTGTGATCAAAATTCTCATGACTGTGATGTTGAAAAAGTTTTGACAATCAAATCCAGTTGTCGCATAAAAATGGATTTATCATTTCCGGGACGGTGAATCAAATAATTCAAATGATAGGTTCGATCATTTTTTTCGTCATAAAAAACATAGGATCGAAACGGACCACCCTTGGATTCCTTCACATTAATCGTTTCCCAAATACCCTGGGCACGCCATGCCTGATGGTCTTTGTAAAGCGTTTTGTCCAAATCAAATTTGTAATCATTAAATTGGATAAATCCATAATGCTCCGCTGGCCAGCTCCAAATATAATCTCCAGCTTGCAATTCATCTTCCACAAGGTTTCCATCATCCCAGCCAATTCCGATCCATTGAAAGGGCATTTCTTTCCCAATCCAAACAAATCGTGAACCCGGTTTACTGCGGATCATTTCCCACCCCCAGGGAATCTTCAGTTTCCATCCATAAACTGTTTCCAGTGAATCTTCTAATTTTTTATTACGGTCATCTCCAAAAATGAAGCGGCTTCGGCGGTCCACAAATTGGTCGAAAAATTGCTTACGAATAAAATTCCTTTTGGACGCTACCGTGCCCATTAATTGTTCTTTTGAACCTGCATTGATCACCATAAATAATTGTTTTCTTGCATTCACATCCTTCGCAAGAATGACAGGATCGGCAGATTCTGTATCCTGGAATTGATCAGGAGGCAGCAACCTTTTTACCAATTGATATCCAGGGTTTCCCGGATCTCGTACGACAGCGGCAACCACAACCTGTGCCTGGGATTTCAAATCATTATAGGTCGCCGGATCAGAAAATTTTAGATAATAATAGGGTTCTGGTTCCGGCGTATAAATCGTATCTGTAAAAATGGATGTTAAGTAATCTCTGACAATCTGTTTATCAATTTCAGAACAAATGACCCGGATCTCATTATCAGCACCCAGGGCTTCTCGTTTTGTATCACATCCTGCCAAAATAATCAGGGTTCCGACGATAAGGGATAGGCCAAATTTTTTACAAAAATGCATCAGGAAAATTACTTTGGTTTGATGCTGAAAACCTACAATCGAGAGATCCATTTTATATGGAGTTTTCCATCGGAAAACCCCTGGCCACTTGCCAAAGCATATTGCACTTCGATCAGGGTTCTTTCATTGAGTTGAGACACGCCTATGCCATACCCAATCTTTTTATTCTCCAGAATATTTAACCTGTCAGAACCCATATCGAAGAACACATTAGTTTGAAAGGAGCGGTTAGGCTGATAGGCTGTTTCTAATGTAGCAACTTGGAATTGTGTCGCCGTAAAGGACTGTTCACGAAATCCTCGTAAGGATGAGGCACCCCCATACAGTACATATCTGCTCTTGGGGACGGCAGATTCAAATCCATAAATCCCCTTTCCCATCCATTTCAACAATCCACGTATTTTGGGAGTAAATGGATGTAAATGTTGAAAATCGAATTCTCCTTTCATAAATCCAGAATTATTTTGTAACCCGGCATCAACGGATGTGGTGATTTTTGTCCCTTGATTTGGCATGAAGCGGTTGTTTCTTGTATCACTGGAGGAAGAAAGAGAAAATGCCCGAAATCTGACTTTTTCATAACCATTCAATTCCCCTTTTTCAGTGGGATGCGTTCTTCCCGTTGAATAGCCCACATTCAATTGATTCAGCCAAGGCACAAAGACCTGCAGCATGGATTTGGTTTCAATAACGGTATACAAGCCGCTAATGACCTCATGATGGTACTTCCATTGCGTGCCCACCTCCCAACCGAATGGATGGGGTTCCATAATCTCAAATTGGATAATCTGGGATAATGAATCGGTTCGCTTCCAATACAGGTCAAAGATGCCGGCAGTCTGGATCAAATTCTCAAGATGGAGATCAATCTCACCATCGATGTCCCAATCCTTATTTTGGTTGCTCATACCGAAAATACCTGAAAAATAACTCTCAAATTCTGGATAAAAATGAAGAACTGCACCTAACTGGTTTTTGAGTGTGCCGAATTCATAGTCTGGTTTTTGCCGGAAAAAATAATAGCGTTGAACCAGTTTTTCGCTAATTTGACTAAACCCATTGCCAACGGGTTCTAAGTTGAAAGGATTTGAAATTTGATTGATAACATTCGCTCGAATTTCACTACCACCGGAAATAATCAGGGTATCCACTAATTTTTTTTGATCCCGGCCAAGATAATTTGACTGGTCAGGACCAATCGAAAAAGAATGCAGCCGATATTCCAAAGACAGGCTTTTTTCACGATTCATCATTTCAGAAAGAGAATCTATTACCGTATTGGGATCAATGGATGGGATTTGGATCTCCTTTTCCTGTCCAAAAAGGATTCCAACTAAAATGATAATTGTCATTCTAAAAATGGGCACGAATCTCTCCCTGGAAAGTGATGAAATTGTCGTATCTGCCATCATCAATTGTATTCAGTGTAAAAATCATAGAAACAGATCGATTCAAAAAATATTGGAGACGGGTGTTGGAACGAAAACTAGTTCCAATCGGATATCCATTCAAGGCTTCCGGCGGCAAGTATTCTGAATTGTTTTTTTCCAGGGCCTTGGCCCAACTGACTCGGGTATGAAGACGACCGGTTTTTTTAAAAAAGAAACGCCCATTCAATAAGACTCCATAGGCTTGAGCAGAAAAGGAGTCTCCTTGTTGTGAGCCTGAATCAAACCCGCCCATGATCCCAAGATCAAAATCCATGGATTCATTCAATTTGACCTGGAGTTGGGCTTCATTCCACCATCCTTTTACATCCCTGTTTCTCAAAGTTGAAACAGTGGATTCCACAGATTTTGTCCTGAATTGGCCCCTGTTCTTGATCGTGATAGATCTTGAGATCGCCTGGTCTATTTCAAGACCGGTCTCATTGGAATGATCCAGATCATTTCCCCGTGGATCCAACCCATTTAACGCTTGTTGATTCTCAATCCAACCCCTGAATCGTCTTTTCCCGGAATAGATCATTTCCAGCCTGGAAACCAGCCGCGAACGGGTGGATAATGAATCAGTTATTTCTGGTTGAATCAATTTCCTGATATCTATTCCTGATCCGCGATAATCCAGACGATTGTTACCGCGAATCAAAATATCCGGGTATCCCGATATTCTTCCCAGGTCAATGGTAAACTTTTGTGATCCTTCAATCACCGTATTCGGGTCACGCTTTCCGGTGGGAACTGTGTAAGCAATAAAAGCACCATTTGGATCGGATATGTAAGTATTAAAAATGGGATCATAGCGATATTGCCCTAACCCCGCACCGACAGAATCATAAACAATGGCTCGCTCTTCTGAATAGGATTCTTCTGTTTTGGCCTGGAATTCCCATCGGATGGGTTTGTGATGCTGGTCATACCCAATGAGAACTTTTGCCAAGGAATAATCGTGTGTAGTTCGATCTTCGTTAAATGCTTTTACTCTTTTTTTGAAAATAACATCCTGTTTCCATCCTGATCGGGATTCTGACCTATAATTCATAAAACCGATAGTATCATTGGATACAGTTTGCCATGATGCATTCTCGTAAAATGATTCATCTTTCCGCAGATCTATCCCCGTTTCTATCGCCGTCATATTGTATTTGAATTGTAGCCC
>DQOT01000360.1 GCA_015658495.1 Fidelibacterota bacterium
CTATCCAAATCAGAGCAGCAAAAGGCATCACACTCCATGGACAGATGGTAAAACAAGCAGAGGCCGCCTGATGAAACTAGCTAAGATACTCGCAGCAATGCTTCTCATTTTAGGATTGGTTTATTTTCTAACCAGAAATGCCGGTGAAAATTCAAAAGTATTTGTTGACCTGATTTTTAAACAATATGATAATGCATCTGTCTCCATGATTATACTTGGCGCAATCACCATTGGTATTTTCGGTGGATATTTATCAGCCGTTTTCTCAGTTTTATCTGCAAAATCGGAAATCAGAAGTCTCCAAAATAAAAATCGTGGTTTGACGGATGAATTGAACGATCTGCGGAATGTTGCCATTGATGAGGGGATTTACGATACAGAGGGTGGAGAATATTAATCTTGGATATTACATTCCTTTATATCGCTCTGGCACTGATTGCAGGTGTTGGGCTCATTTCATACATTTTTTCATTTAAGTCTACCCAGAAACCAAAAACAGATACGCTTTTCACTGAAGCGTTAAATGCCATGGTGAGGGCGGACAAAGGTAAGGCAGTCCGTTTACTGCGGGATGTGGTTAAGCAGGATTCGGATCATATCATGGCCTATCTTCAATTGGGGAATCTTCTTCGGGAAAGCCATCCCCAACAAGCGACCAAGATTCATCAATCCTTAACCGTTCGCCCAAATATATCGACTGATTTAAAGGTAGATATTCATCAAGCCTTGGCTTTGGATTATGAACAGATCGGCCAATTTCAAAAAGCGAAAAGAGAATCGGAACAGGTATTAAAATTTGAAAAACGCAATACTTGGGCACTTCAATTTTTATTGTCGATTTCTGAAAGAGAAAAAAATTGGGATCAGGCAGCAGGGTGGACAAAACAAATTCAAAAAATCACCGGGAAGCATGATCCGGATGAATTGGCTCGATTCCAGGTGTATAAAGGATTGGAAAAATTGAAAAACGGTTTTGCGGATGAAGCCAGATCTTTTTTCCAAAAAGCCCTTAAATCATCTCCAGACTTTGGGCTGCCTTATCGTTATCTTGGTGATATGTTTGAACAAACGCGTGACTTGGTAAAAGCTGTTGAGAATTGGGAATCTTTTGCAGTTCGTGATATTGAAAATGCATCCCAGGTTTTTGGAAAAATTGAATCCGCTCTCTTTGATCTTGGCCGGTATAGTGAAGTAGAGAATTTTTACAGACGAATTTTGGAAATTGATTCTTCCAATTTTGAAGCGATCATTCGTTTAGCAAATGTTTTGGAAGAGAAAGGTGAGGATGGAGCCGCATTATCCCTGATAGAAAGTACTATCAATCCTAATAGCAAAGATGTCCGTGGTGATATCATGAAACTCAAATTATCTCTCATCACATCTACGCCGGTTGAACTTTCTCATCAGGTTGATTCAATCCTGGAAAAATTATCCGATGCTAAAGATGATTAGGATAATAAGCTTTTTTATTCCTTTTTTTCTTTTTGCTCAAAATGTAGACATGTATTTGTCCTTACTCCATGAGGGTCAAACAGAGGGTGTTAAAGAATATCTTCCGGAGCTTATTTCGAAATATCCCAATGACCCAGGTGTTCTTTATCTTCAGGCACTCATGACATCAGACGGAATGAAGTCCCTTGAAATGTATAGTAACCTGCTGGATAAATTCCCAGCATCAAAATATGCGCCTGATGCAGC
>DQOT01000344.1 GCA_015658495.1 Fidelibacterota bacterium
AGGCTGTGGCACCGGAATAGCCATCAGGCCCTGCCACCCAAACTTTATCACCGGAAATTCGTCCTGGATAAGTAAAAAATAAAAATGCCCGAGCTACCAATGCAGGATTAAAAATATTCATTCCCACTCCGCCAAAGATCTCTTTACCGATTACAATACCAAAAGTGGTGGCCACCGCAACCTGCCAGAGTGGAATAGTGGGCGGCATGACCAGTGGGATCAAGGCACAGGTAACCAAAAATCCGTCGGAAACAGGATGACGCCGAGCGACAGCAAACAGGAGTTCCCAGAATGCACCAGATGCAAAAGCCACAGCAATGATAGGCAGTATCTTCAAAGCGCCATTCATGAGATTTTCCTGCCAGGTAGACGTTTGTCCCAATGCGATTGCCATTTGATACCCGACATTCATGGCGCCAAAAACATAACAGGGGATCAAGGCAACTACCACCAGGATCATGACACGTTTTATATCAACACTATCACGAATGTGTGGACCGGAATGAGTCCGTTTGTCTGTGCTGAAAAGGATAGTATCCGTGGCTTCAAAGATCGGGTAAAATTTTTCAAGTTTACCGCCCTCCTTAAATGTGGGAGCAACTTTATCTAATATTTTTCGGAGCCACTTCATGATCTACCCTTCTACTTCCAGCAGATTCAATCCCTGGCGGATCACTGCGCCCACATCAATCTTACTGGGACAGGCAAAAGTACAAAGCGCAAAATCTTCATCATCACATTCCCACATGCCCAACTGTTCCATCTCTTCAATATCCTGGGCCAGGATAGCGCGATAAAGGGCATTGGGATACACATCCATGGGCAGTACTTTTTCCCAGGCATTGATGGGCACCATGGCCCGGAGTTCACCATTTTGGGCTGTATTAAAATTGAAAAGCTTTTCACCAAAAGTCAGGAAGGAATTGGTAAGACTATATTTTGACTCATTGCTACCAAGCGCAAGCATACCCATGAAGGGTCGGTCAACAGAATCTAAGATAATGCTTACAGATGAATCATAAAATCCCAGGAAATTATCTTTCTCGACAGTATGGCCTGTCAGGATATCACCTGAAACGAGTCTTGCTGGTTCATCCATATCCTGGTTTGTGATCAGGGAACCGATGTTGGCGCCTACTTTTGCAAAAACAGTCTGTGGATTCGTTGCGCCGGAACCCCCTACAGAGACGATGACATTGGGTTGATAAGAACCGGTTAAAAATAATTTCCCCAGCGTGATCACATGCTGTGCATCCACAGTCCAAATAATATCATGGGGTTTAATGGGTTTCGAATGATGGATTTGGATGCCCACATTTCCTGCGGGATGGGGACCGGAAATGGTCTGCACTTCAGCGTTTTGGAGTTCAATCACATTTCTGCTTGTCACAAATACTCGTCCATCGGTGAGTTTACTCAATGCTATGATACCGGCCTGAAAGGCCTCCTTTTCAGATTCAATAACTGTTCTCAAATCAACGGACAAGGGTGCCGTATTCACAGCTGAAATAAAAATATCTCTCGGTGAATCTTTTGGATTCGCTACTTTATTGAAAGGACGCTGGCGAATCAGGGGGAAAAGATTCGCTTCTAAAATTCTGTTTAATATCGTGGGGCGATCTGAAGATGCCAATTGGTCAAAAGTAAAAGATTGCCCTGAAATAGAATCATTCCCTTCTATCTTGATCTCAATTTTTTCAATGACATGGCGGGCACCAAATTGGATGGTTTGAACCGTTCCATTGGCAGGGGAAGCCCATTTGACTTCCGGTTTGGTTTTATCAAAAAATAAAGGTGAGCCGATCTGGACCCGATCACCTTCACTTACCATTCGCTTCGGCTTTACACCCCGAAAGGTTTTGGGAGAAATGGCCACACTGTCTGAACCGGGAATGGATAAGACATCCTTTGAAGGAATACCAGCAATCCGTATATCGTGTCCTTTTTTTATAAAGATATGGTTCATGTTGAACTAAATATGTAAATATGTAAAACCTCAACGGTACCCGTTACATAATTACGTTTTAATTAATTATTAAAGTGTTTGAATAAAAAAGGTCAGAGAATTTTGGACCCAGTCTGCAACAGGTGTCCAATAGATTCCCAGGATAACCGTTGGAATGGCGGTAGCGAGAAGCATGCCAGCCATAACTGTGGGCGGTTGCAGGATGGTATCCTTTCTTTCACCTTCCAGGAACATGACTTTCACAACACGGAAATAATAATAAAGTGAAACCACACTGTTGATACCACCTACAACAACTAACCAATAAAACTGGTTTCCCCCTTTGATCAGTGATGCGAAAATATAAAATTTTCCAATGAATCCAGCTGAAGGAGGCAATCCGGTGAGGGAAATCATAAAAATGGTCATGGCCACACCGACCATAGGCATTTCCCAGCCCAGACCCTTATAATCATCAAACGTTTCACCGCCTGTTTTATTCTTTACAATGATCACCACAAAGAATGCGCCCAGATTCATAAAAAGGTACATGACCAAATAGATCATAATGGCATAGACACTGTCGCCGGACATGACCGGCATGGCCAGTAACATATACCCGGCATGGGCTATACTGGAGTATGCTAACATTCGTTTAATATTATTTTGCTGGATGGCGACGACGTTCCCAAGGGTCATGGTAATAACAGCCAACAGGCTCATAATGTTTGCCCAGGGCAATGATGCAACCGATGAAGCATCCAATCCACCCATGGCACCGCCGTCTGCTAATACTTGGTTAAAAAAGCGAATCATCATTGCAAAAGCACCGGCCTTGGGTGCAATAGATAAATAAGCCGTAATGGTTGTGGGGGCGCCTTCATAGACGTCCGGTGTCCAAAAATGAAAAGGAACAGCAGAAACCTTATATCCGAACCCGGCCAAAACCATGAGCATGGCCATCATCAATGCGGTATTTGCACTGGGGTCCATGGTCATGATTGCTTGTTGGATCTGGAAATAATTGGTGCTGCCTGTAAGTCCATAAATATAACTCAGCCCAAACAACATGATCCCCGATGAGAATGCCCCATAAACCACGTATTTTAATCCCGCTTCGTTGGAACGGGTATTCTGTTTTAAATATCCCGCCAGAACAAAGGACATGATGGATACAATTTCAATAGATATATAAACCATGATCAGGTCCACTGTAGAAACCATGAGGAATAATCCAAATACAATAATGCCCAGCAAAGTAAAATATTCACCTTTCCGGTAATCTTCCAATTCCCCCGATTGTAAACTGACGATGGAAACAAAGATCGTTGCCAGAATCACAATCAGTTTAAAGAAGGATGCGAATGGATCCAGGACAATGGAATCGGTGAAAAGGGTTGTGATTCGTTCTTCCTGTAAACAGATAGCACCGGCAACCGCAATAAGACCGGCAACTAACACCCAGCCCACATTTCCTGATTTGGATTTATCAATGGTTAAATCATAAATGATCGCACCCAAGATCACACCCGTCAGGATCAATTCCGGATAATAAAAAGAAAGACTTTGCAGATTGGTCATTCTTGTCTCTTACATTCCGGCAATAGTTGCCAGGGATACCACTTGGTGAATAATCACATCCATGGTGCTGGCAATAATATCCAGAAACGGAGCCGGATAAATTCCTAAGAAAATGGTAATCACCAGCAAAGGCACAACCGTAAAGAGTTCTAAGCGGTTGATCTCTGGTAAAGTTTTGTATTTCTCGTTGAGTTCTCCGAAGAAGATCCGTTGGAAGGCCCACAGGAAGTAGGCTGCATTTAACAATATTCCGATAGTAGAGGCAATAACAATTCCTTTATAAACTGGGAATGCGCCAATGAAACACATGGCTTCACTGATGAAGCCAGAAAGTCCGGGAAGACCAAGTCCTGCAAAAAAGGCCACTGCAGTGATTCCGGTATAGATGGGCATTTGTGCTGCTAATCCGCCAAACCCGGCAATTTCCCTGTGGTGGGCACGTTCATAGATCACACCCACTAAAATAAAGAGCATGGCCGAAATGGTTCCGTGATTGAACATCTGGAAAACGGCACCGCCCAGTCCCGCCTGGGCTGCTCTCAGGTTCAAACCATTGGATTCTCCGGCAGCGATGACAGCTGCCATGCCAATCAGCGCATAACCCATATGATTCACACTGGAATAGGCCACTAGTTTTTTCAAGTCTGTTTGGGCCAGGGCACAGAGTCCGCCCCAGATCACATTAATGAGCCCCAGACCTGCCAAGGCACCGGAGAACCAATACACACCGTCGGGCATCAATCCGTAATTGATTCGGAGAATACCATAGATACCCAATTTCAGCAGGATTCCTGCCAGCAATACAGAGATGGCCGTTGGAGCTTCAACATGTGCAAGAGGGAGCCAGGTGTGGAAGGGGAAGACCGGGACTTTAATGGCAAACCCGATAAATAAAAGAATCCAAATCACCTTGATAGCACTCATGCCCCACCACATGACACCGTTCAAAGCTTCCGGTGCCACACGCATGAGTTCCAGAATATCAAATGTTTTTCCACAGGTAAAGTATAGACCCAGGATTCCAATCAACATCAATACAGAGCCAAACAACGTGTAAAGAAAGAATTTAATGGCTGCATACTCGCGTTGGGGACCGCCCCAAATTCCTATCAGGAAATACATGGGGAGAAGCATGACTTCCCAGAAAATATAGAACAGGAAAAAATCCATGGATAAGAAAACACCCATGATACCTGTATCTAATAACAGGAATAAGGCGAAATACCCTTTCACCGCCTTGTTAATATTCCAACTGACAAATACGCCAATGAAACACAAGAGCGCCGTCAAAATCGCCATGGGCAGACTCAATCCATCAACGCCGAGAATGTAGGTTATGTTGAAAGACGGGATCCATTCAGCCCGTTCCATGAATTGCATGCTGCCATTCCCCGCATCATAATTCTGCCAGAGAACCAGGGTCAACAGGAACTGCAATCCGGTTGCAACCGCGGCCGTGATCTTGATCACATCCTCTTTGTCCCGGGGAATAAATGCAATGGCCGCCATCCCAATGATGGGTAACCAAATTAACCAACTGAGAATATTTTCCATCCTCTCCTCTATTTACTCATTCGAGTTAAAATGACTGGATGATCATTAAAACGATCACCCCTGCTGTCACATACAGCAAATAATTTTGAAGTTTACCGGTCTGAATTTTCTTGAGCCTGGACCCAATAATTTCAGTGATCCGGCCTGTACCGTCCACCAGTATTTGGTCAATGACATCGTAATCAAATTTACCAGTAACACGGCTGGCCCAAGCAGTAACGTGTCCAAATCCATTGATGAAATATTTGTCATATAAGTCCCAATCGATCCAGGCGATCTTTTTCGCCAGCCGAATTGTGGGCTGATACAAATATTTATCGTAATTCTCATCAAAATAATATTTATTCAAACTCCAGTCGTACATAAATCCTGCGCGCTTGCCCCACGTTTCGGCAGAGAGTACCTTTTTCAAATACATGAGAACGGCCAACCCAATGCCCAATGCTGCCGCACCAATGGAAATACCCATGGCAAGATTGTGAGCATGATGTGCCCCTTCTTCGATTGCATATGCAGAAAGATTCCCGGGGACGACAGCATCCATTGGTAGTACAAGAGTGTTGAACCAACTTCCGTGCGTCGAAATTGGATTGAAGTGTGGCAACGTGTACCAAATGGCAACACTCAAGGTGCCCAGTAAAACAAGGGGCCCAGTCATTTCTTTCGGTGATTCATGAATATCATCGATCAGTTCCGGCATTTGGGGTTCACCATGAAAAGTCATAAACATCATGCGGAACATATAAAAAGCTGTAATAGCTGCTGCACCAAAACCGAAAACAGGGAGTAAAAAATGTTCCGGGTGGTGCTGGGCGAACGACAACGTTCCTGCAAGAATAGCATCCTTGGAAAGGAAACCGGAAAACAGCGGCACACCAGCAATGGCCAGGGTACTCACCAGCATGGACCAATAAGTAATGGGCATTTTATCCTTGAATCCGCCCATGTTGCGCATATCCTGGGGATCGGTCTCATGATCGTGTTTTTCATGGAGGGCATGGTGCATGGAATGGATCACAGAACCGGAACCGTAAAACAAGTTTGCCTTAAACATGGCATGGGTCACCAAATGAAAAAATGCTGCTGTATAAACACCGGTGCCCACTGCCAATATCATATAGCCCAATTGACTTACGGTGGAGTAAGCTAAAACTTTTTTAATATCATTTTGGGTAATAGCGATGGTGGCCGCAAACAGGGCCGTGAAACCACCCACATAGGCTACCACCAGCAAGGCTTCGGGCGTGAATAAAGGAAAAAGTCGCACGGCTAAATACACACCGGCCGCAACCATAGTGGCTGCGTGCATCAATGCGGAAACAGGTGTGGGGCCTTCCATGGCGTCCGGCAGCCAAATGTGGAGCGGGAATTGTGAAGATTTAGCCATGGCACCGAGAAATAAACCAACGCCGGCTAATGTCAGGGTTGTCCCGGAGAGCATGCCAGTTGCTACGCCGTCAAAAATATCACTGAACGCGAATGAACCGATAGCGGTATAGATCAACATGATGCCAATAAAAAATCCAATATCACCAACACGGTTGGTCAGGAATGCTTTTTTGGCCGCATCGGCGGCTGTATCTTTCTCGAACCAGTGACCGATCAATAAATAGGAACTGACCCCCA